>JAOAAG010000264.1 GCA_026418995.1 Anaerolineae bacterium | reverse complement strand
GCAAGAGGCGCCCCCTATGCGTAGGGCGACCGCAAGGGTCGCCCCTACGGGTGAATCCGCACATGATTCGCGAACGATGGACTGGAGACCGGTCAGCAGACAGGTGTGGCACGGCGTACTCCTATCGCTCACCCTGCCGCTGATGGCCCTGCTGGCCCTGAGCATCGCCCTCCTGCTGGGCTGGAACAGCCCCCGCCCGACAAGTCCCCCTGATCTCCAATTGACCGGACTGCCTCGCCTGCGAGCTGCCTCAGGTGAGGTGAGCGTCCTGCTGCTGGGCTATCCTCTCGATAACTTTACCGCCGAGCTGGAAGCCCTGCCCCTCTCCGGCTCGGAGCAGGACGAGTTCCGCCCCTATGGCTACGGGCTGGTCTACCGCGCTCAGAGCACTGCCCACTACTATGCCTTTGCCGTCGGCGGCGATGGCTATTACGGCGTGCTCCGTCAGCATGGCAACGACTCGACGATGTTGGTAGACTGGCAGCAATTCCCCCACATCCGCCGTGGTTGGCAGCTTAACCGGCTGCGCATCACCTGTGCTGGCCCGATCTGTCACCTGTATATCAACGACGAGTACGCCTCCAGCCTTGAGGACGCCACGTGGGTGTCAGGAGAGCTCGGTTTATGGGCACAGGCGCCACGGGACGCAGAGGTGACCGTGGAGTTCACAGGGATCAAGATCTGGAGAGGCGACGACAGATGACGGTCGCTTCAGAAGGTGACCGTATCACCTGTCATACGTATCCAGCCGCTGGCTACCGTCTGGCGGGCCCGAGCCGAACTCAGTAGCGTCCTGTTTCTACAAACTTGTGCACTCTCGGATCCACCTGTGCGGTAGCGGGTAAGCGTGCCAACAAGTCGCGCAAAATGGCCCGGTAGTCAAATCCGCCTGTGTACTTGTCCAGGGGCGTTTTGCGGAAAAAGATCCTCTGTTTGTGCGCACCTTCGATCGTGACGCTGAAATCTGGGGTGTTGTACCACCACTCTTTTCTTCCGGTGACGCGGGTGATCTCAGCTAGAGGAATAGTGGTCAGACGCCCTCGTCGGCCGTAAGAGAAGGCATCGGGCGTCAAAACCGCTTCCATTGGCACCTGGCTGATATAAATGTTCCAAATGCCCAGGAACAGGAAAAGCCAGCCCATGCCACACAGCCCCAAGAAGGTAAGCAAAGGCGATGCGCTATCCTCCAGCCCCTGCGCCTGAGAAGGGTTGAAGAGAGACGCTACAGATCCTGCCGCCACATACATCATCAAGCAGGCAAGAAAGAACGACAGAACACCAACCGGTAACGCTAGCTTGCTTTTCGAATAGGGGTAAGTGATAGTTTCCATAAATCCTCCTTGTCAATCGGGTAACAGTTGCTAAACCGTAGGGGATGGTCACAATAAAAAAACCGCAAAGGGCGCCAAGAGCGCAAAGGTTCTTAGAGTTTCTTTGCGTCCTTTGCGCTCTTTGCGGTTTTAAAATCGAACCGCGAAGGGCGCCAAGAGCGCAAAGGTCCTCAAAATGTTCTTTGCGTCCTTTGCGTTCTTTGCGGTTTTAAGTTTCAACGTAACCCTCTTGACTTAGAGCATACTCTAAGTTGTATAATAGCTGTGTATCGGGAGGCAGGTATGAAAAGCGGACTGACCGTTCAAGAGGTTGCGGAAAGGACGGGTCTCAGCGCGCACACGATCCGCTACTACGAGCGTATCGGGCTGATTCCCTCGGTGGGACGTGCGCCCAATGGACATCGCCGGTACACGGAAACCGATGTTGGGTGGATCGAGTTCCTCAAATGTCTCCGCTCAACAGGGATGCCGCTCGCGGAGATGCTGCGTTATGTCGCCCTGCAGCAGGAAGGCGAGGGCACCTTCCAGGAGCGGCTGGCGCTGCTCGAAGCGCACCGGCACAGGATAAAAGCCAAGATTGAGGAGCTCAACAAGCTGCTGGAGAGGATCGAGGCGAAAATCAACTGGTATCGCAGTCGGGAGGTGCAGAGCGGGTGAATCGTGAGGAGGGTGAATGATGGAAATCAGGAGAAGTGGCTCACAGCCCTCGACCAGAGGCTCATCCGAGTATTTCACCGGCACGGTGCGCATTGATCCCCTGTTCGATGCGCCCGCGCCGGCCCGCCTGTTCGCCGCCTGCGTCACTTTTGAGCCGGGCGCCCGGACGGCCTGGCATGCGCATGCGTTGGGGCAACTGTTGATCGTGACCGCTGGCTGCGGCCGGGCGCAAAGTTGGGGTGGGCCGGTCGAGGAGCTTCATCCGGGGGACGTGGTCTGGTTTGCGCCGGGCGAGAAGCACTGGCACGGCGCGTCGCCGACCACGGCGATGACTCACATTGCCATTGTGGAAAAGACCGATGCCGGCGCCGCCGAGTGGATGGAGCAGGTCAGCGACGAACAATACCTGGCCGGGTGAAGCGCCAGAGCGCGCGTTGTGATGTATGTATAGTGCCGAAGCCCGTGGCGTGCCTATGGCTCAGATCGCTCTGGCCTGGTTATTGGCTAAACCAGTCGTCACTGCCCCGAGCATCGGAGCCACGACACTGCAGCACTTAGACGATGCCGTGGCTGCGCTTCCGATCCAGCTCACGCCGGACGAAATCCAGTATCTGGAGGAAGCCGATCAGCCACGCCCGGTGGTCGGTTTTGTGTAGTGATAACTCTGCTGTCAGCAGCGGCATGGCCCTACGGGAAAATGGATCACACAGGAGGAAATTCATGTATAAGGTTACCTTGAACAACGGTGTCGAAATGCCTATCCTGGGATATGGTGTCTTCCAGATACGCGACCCCGAGGAGTGTGAGCGCTGTGTACTGGATGCGCTGGACGTGGGCTATCGTTTGATTGACACGGCGGCGGCTTATATGAACGAAGAAGCCGTTGGTCGGGCGATCAAGCGCAGCGGCGTGCCCAGAGAGGAAATTTTCGTCACGACCAAGTTGTGGATTCAGGACGCCAGTTACGAGGGCGCCAGGCGCGCGTTTGAAAAATCGCTGGCCAGATTGCAACTGGATTACCTCGACCTGTATCTTATTCATCAGCCCTTCGGCGATGTTTACGGAGCCTGGCGTGCTATGCAGGAGCTATACCGGGAGGGCCGGGTCAGGGCCATCGGGGTCAGCAACTTCTATCCCGACCGGCTAATAGACCTGATTATGCACAACGAGGTAGTGCCGGCAGTTAATCAGGTCGAGACGCATCCCTTCTGTCAGCAAATCGAAGCCCACAAGATTATGCGGGAATATCGTGTGCAGATCGAATCCTGGGGGCCGTTCGCGGAAGGGAGGAACAATATTTTTAGCAACGAGGTCCTGCTGGCTATTGCCCAGAAACATAACCGAACCGTGGCGCAGGTCATCCTCAGGTGGCTGATTCAAAGAGAAGTGGTGGCGATCCCCAAAACGGTGCGCCGGGAGAGGATGGTCGAGAATTTCTCAGTGTTCGACTTTGAGCTCGACCTTGAGGATATGGAGGCCATCGCGACACTTGACACCAAGAAGAGCGTCTTTTTCGACCATCGCGATCCTGAGGTGGTGAAACGGTTGGGAAGTGTGAAGCTTGATCTGTGATGGGGAGACCTGAGCGATGGAATATACAAAGCTGGGGAACACCGGACTGGATGTCTCGCGGATTTGTCTTGGCTGCATGAGCTTTGGCACGGCGGAAGGGTGGGTGCATAATCCCTGGGCGCTGGATGAGGAAGCCAGCCGCGCCATCATCAAGCGGGCACTGGAGTTGGGGATCAACTTCTTCGACACGGCCAATGTATACGCCTACGGAAGAAGTGAGGAAATCCTGGGACGCGCGCTCAGGGATTTCGCCCACCGTGATGAGGTCGTGATCGCCACCAAGGTGTGGGGGAGAATGCGTGAGGGCCCCAATGGCGCCGGTCTTTCCCGAAAAGCTATCCTGAGCGAGATTGACCATAGCCTGAGGCGCCTGGGCACAGATTATGTTGATCTCTATATCATTCACCGCTGGGATTACCAGACGCCGATAGAGGAAACGATGGAAGCGATGCACGACGTGGTCAAAGCCGGCAAGGCCAGGTATATCGGCGCCTCAGCGATGTACGCATGGCAATTCCAGAAGGCGCTGTGTGTGGCTGAGAGGCATGGCTGGACGCGCTTCGTCTCGATGCAGAACCACTACAATCTCATCTATCGCGAAGAGGAGAGGGAGATGCTGCCGCTGTGTCGAGCGGAGAAGATTGCGGTCACGCCCTACAGTCCGCTCGCCTCGGGGCGGCTGGCACGCGATTGGTCAGAGACGACCACCCGTTACGAAACCGACCCGGTTGCCAGGTGGAAATACGATGCCACCGCCGCAGCCGACAAAGCGGTGGTCGAGCGGCTGGCGCAAGTGGCCGCAAAGCGGGGCGTGCCGCGCGCGCAGGTTGCGCTGGCCTGGCTGTTGCAGAAGGAGCCGGTCGTCGCGCCGATTGTCGGGGCGACCAAGGTCTCACACCTTGAAACTGCGGTCGGAGCGCTGGCTGTCCGGTTAACGCCCGAAGAGATAGCGTTCATGGAAGAGCCCTACGTGCCTCATCCCGTCGTCGGGCCCAATTAAGGATCGCATCGGTGGGATGGTTCAAATTCCGGAAAACGGGTTTACACTTCGGAGGCGTATGTGTTACGCAATGCTGCGCGGGGATGGGAGCGCCTGGTGAACCACCGCACAGGCTGCTCAGAGCACGAAATGTCTCAAGCACCTTTGTGCCCTTCGCGCTCTCTGCGGTTTTTAAGGGTCAACCTGTGGTGAACCATCCCCGCACTGACCAATGGCTTGAGAGGGTACGATGAACGGTGCAGACCCCTCGGTGGCGATGCGGATTGACGAAAGCCGGGCCCTGGAGCGCTCTGGCGATATGGGCGCGGCGCTCGGCCAGGCGCAAAAGGCGCTGGAACAGGCCCAGGTGAGCGGCGAAGGCGAGCATATCGCCGCCGCCCTGGCCCAACTGGCGCATATAGAGTTCCGCCTGGGAAACTACGACCGGGCGCGGGAACTGGCCCAGGAGGCCCTCACCTGGGCCGCGCCGGATGCCCCGGCCCGCTGTCGCGCCTGGCTCACCCTGGGCAACTGCGCCGCCGAGGGCCACTCCCTGGACGAAGCGGAGACGTACTACCGCCAGGCCGCCGACCTGGCTCGCCGGATTGGGAATCATGCCCACCGGGCCCGCGCCCTCCACAACCTGGCCAACGGCGTCTATTTTCCGCGCGGCCTCTTTGACCTGGCCCTCTCGCTGGAGGACGAGTGCGCCCAGTTGGTCCGCCGGCACGGTCTGGAAAATCTCCTGCGTTTCCCCCTCTTCACCACGGCCCGCATCTGCCAGTTGACCGGCCAGCGCGAACGGGCGCGGGCCGCCCTGGACGAACTGGGGGGCATCCTGGCGCCCGATGCCTCCTTCTGGGGCTACCATGCCGTCGTCAGCGCGCTGCTGACCTTGGATGAGGGCGAGACCGCCACGGCCCTGGACCTGCTCCGCCGCGCCCTGGCCATCGCCGAGAAGGTGGGCGAGCCGGGGCTGAACGGCCTCGTCCGCCTGGCGATGAGTCGCTGCCTGCGCCTCGGCGACAATGCCCCTGCAGCCCGGACGTGGGCAGACGACGCGGTGAACCTGGCCCGGCGCGTCGGCTACCGACACCTGTTGGGACAGGCATTGATAGAACGGGCCCAGGCCACCTGGCGCTGCGACGACGCGGAGGGCGCCATCGCCGACCTGCGCCAGGCGCAAGAGGTCCTGTCCCCTCTACGGGCCGATTTTGACCTGGCCCGGGCGAGTCTCCTCCTGGCGGCCGTCCTGCACGCCCAAGGCGACCCTGCCGCCCGTGCGGCCTGGCTGGAAACCGTCCGGCGCATCGCCCTGGGCGGCTACGCCTTTCTCCTGGAACAGGAGCGCACCCTGGCCTTTCCTCTGCTGACCACCTACCTGAGCCAGGGCGACGAGGCCACGCGGGCCGCCTCGGCCAAATTGCTTTCCCACCTGGCCCGTGTCCCCCCGCCGCCTCTGCGCATCTGCACCCTGGGTCGTTTTGAGGTCCGCCAGGGCGCGCGGGTCGTTCCCGATGCCGCCTGGCGGCAACGGCGGGCCGGAGAACTCTTCCGCCTGCTCCTGATCAGTCGGAGGCGCAGTCTCCCCCGCGAGGCGGTTCTGGAGGCCCTCTGGCCCGACCAGAACCCCACGGCGACCCGGGCCGTCTTCCACCAGGCCACCTCGGCCCTGCGCCGCGCGCTGGAGCCCGACCTGCCGGAGAAATTCCCCTCCCGCTACCTGGAGGTGGAAGAAGGCCAGGTGACCCTGCATTTGCCGCCCGGCTCCTGGGTGGACCTGGAGGCCTTTGAGGAGTCTGTCCGGCAGGGAAGGTGGGAGGAGGCGATAGCCCTCTACGAGGGCGACCTTTTCCCCGCCGACCGCTATGCCGACTGGGCCGCCGCGCCGCGCGAGCGCCTCTCCCAGCAATTCGTCGCCGTGCTGTTGGCCCTGGCCCGCTGGCAACTGGCTGCCGGTCATCCCCAGGAGGCGCTGGCGGCTGCCCGCCGACTCCTTGAGATGGACCCCTGGCAGGAAAACGGCGTCCTGGTCGGCATGCGGGCCTGCCTGGCCCTGGGCGACCGCGCCGGGGCCATCCGCCTTTACCGGAACCTGGAGCAGACCCTGCGGGAGGAACTGGGCATCGCCCCGTCGGAAGAACTGCAAAAACTCTACCAATCCCTCGTATAAAAGCACCCCATCCATCCCCACCGGAGGCCTGACGGCCTGATAGAGCCGTCAGGCCTTTTTGTGTCAGTATTCCGTCAGTCCCCTATGCTATACTGGCTCCCAGAACAGAGACCCCAAGAGGACAAACCCTATGCGCACCACTCAGACCTTTGTCCTGCACTTGCTGACCGACACGGACGAACCCCAGGCGCTGCGGGGGACACTCCGCCTGGTCGCCAGCGGCGAGGAGGTGACTTTTACCGATGGCCCGGCCCTGCTGACACTCCTTTGCCGGATGGCGCAGGCCATTCCAGTGGTCGCTCCCACAGATGAGGAGAACGAAAAAGGGTATACCATCAGATGAGGAGGAACAAACAATGAGACAAGCAAACCAATGGTCACGGCTACTATTCAGTCTGATCTTCGGTGTGGGCCTCGGCCTGGCCGTTCTACTGAGCATGAACGCGGGCGTAATCCCCACGCAAGCCAGGACTGATGCCCAGCAGGCCGAACTGCACGTCTGTCCCGTCGGCTGCGTCTACACCAACGTCCAGGCGGCCGTGGACGCGGCCAATCCCGGCGACGTCATCAAGGTCGCCGGCGGCGTCTATGAGGGCGTGCTCACGCGCGCCGGGCTGCGCCAGATGGTGTACATCCTGTCTCTTATACACATCT
>JAOAAG010000257.1 GCA_026418995.1 Anaerolineae bacterium | reverse complement strand
CGGCGGTGCGCCGCTGAAGCTGCTGAAGAAAGGCCTCCTCGACCGAACTTTGTGCTTGAGCTGGCCTGGCTCCGAGAGATGAGAAAAGAGCCTTGATGGCTGTTAAAGCATCCTCCCGCGCCTCCACGTCTGTGATCTCCCGCAGGGAGCGGTAGTATAGGCCGCGCACCTGGATGAGCAGCTCGCCGGTTTCGGTGCGCAACACGCTGAGAAGTTGGCGGCCTTCTGCCCGGGCAGGTGATGAGAGCGGCTGCTGGGCTGCTGTTTCTTCTGCCGGTTGTGGAAGTGGCTGTGGTGCCGGGACTTGGTGGGCAGTGGGCGCGTGTTCGCCCCTGCCTCTGAGGCGGCCTATCATCCACATCACAAGTCCCACCGCTCCGAACAGAAAGCCCAGTGCCAGTATAAAGGATAAATACGGTATGATGCCCTCCATAATCACTACCTCGTTCGTGGTTGCACAGGCGTTTACGCACCGCTCATATGATACCACATGAGATACCGTTTGTCTAATCTCTGTCCACAACAGTCGCATTGGCAGTATGGCGGCTGTTGTGGTATGATATGATAGGCTTCCCCGCCTGTTTGCTATTGTGCGATCAGATTGTGAGCTTGCGCAGTTTTCTGTGCCTGAAGGTGAGGATGAATGAGCAGGCGTCTTGTCATTGCTAACCGTTTTGAGATCGGGGACGAAAGCAGAGACCTGCTTAATCGGGGTAGCGTAGGCAACGTGTACCGTGGGCTGGACACCCAGACCGGGCGACCTGTCGCGGTGAAAATGCTTAAGCCGGACCTGATTGCTGGCAATCCCGAATTGGTGGCCCGGTTCATCCGCGAGGGAGACGCGCTCCACCAACTGAACCATCCCAACATCGTTAAGATGATCGCTGCGATACAGGATAAGGGCAGGTATTACCTGATCACAGAGTATATCCATGGCAGTTCGCTGCGCGAACTGCTGGAAGCCAGAGGGGCATTGCCTGTCCCTGAGGCGCTGGAGATTGCCATACCTGTAGCCAGTGCGCTGACCCACGCTCACCAGCATGGCATCATCCACCGTGACCTGAAACCTGCTAACATTCTACTTGCGGAGGATGGGACACCCTATCTGACCGACTTCAGCGTAGCTTACATTGCGGACAGCACACGCCTGACCCGGACAGGCACACGCCTGGGCACGGTCAATTACTTTAGCCCCGAGGCATGTAACGGCGAGCGACTTGATGAGCGAGCCGATGTGTGGGCTATGGGCGTGATCCTCTACGAGATGCTGACCGGGTCACGGCCTTTTGCAGGCAGGACTATTGGCGAGACGGCCATGGCGATCCTGACCCGCCCTCTCCCCGCCCTCTCTCGCCTCTGCCCAGAGGCTTCTCCGACCCTGATCGAACTGATCGAGGGCATGCTGGAAAAAGACCGCTACAAGCGCATTCCCAGGATGCAACTTGTGGAGGAAGGGCTGAGGCTGGAGGCGGCCCTGTATCGGCGGGGGAGTGCGTCCCGATGAGTGGCCCTACAGTTGTCCCCCAGGCAACCGGTTACAGCAGGCAGCGCGACTGGCCTTCGCTACTGGTGGCTGCGCTGGCGCTGGCCTGGATAATGCTCCTCTCTTACCTGGCCCACGGAATCACCTGGCTGGTGGAGCAGTTTTTCATCATTGACGATGCCGTGTTGCCAGGCTGGGTCTGGCCGGTGGTCACGCTGGTCCACGGTATTCTGATTGCCCCGCCACTGATACTACTGGCCTTTTTCTGGCGAGCTCCGCGCTACCGGGCGTTGTTCCAGACCTGGGCGTTGGCCTCCATCTCCATATTTTTCCTCGTCCTGCCTCGCTTTGCCCCGTTCAGCGCGGCGCAGCAGGTGGCTGTGTTGCAGATTATTGCGCTTGTCTGCTACCTTGTTTTTCTGGTTGCTGTCATCTTGTTGCGCCGGGCACGCGGTGGGAGGGGCTTTATTCGCCCCCGGGGCCCCCTTATGCTCGCTCTGCTGCTGCCGCCGCTCCTCACCTGGGGCTGGATAGCCTGGGGAGCGCTCGGCTCTCCCGTGGATACGCTGCTTAATTTTCTCGTCGCGCTGCTCTTCGGATTGACCTTCGGCCTGCTTATTAGCCACTTCCTGGTCCAGCCGCTGCGTTACGTCAACCCTGCTGGCCTGGATTACCTCGTCGGTGGGTGGGGTATCGGTGGGACGTTGCTGATCGCGGGCGCGGCCCTGGGATGTCACGGCCAGCAGCTCATCCTTATGCTGATGCTGCCGCCCCTGGGCCGTACGATTATCGCTCTCAGCAGGTTAGGAGCCCGCGATGACCACGATGCAGACGACGTCCCCTGGGTCACCGCTGCTGTTCTGCTTGGCCTGGTCGCTGCCGCTCCGTTATCGCTGGTAGACCCAGATGAACTGGTTCTGGTGCTCAATATGGGCTCGGTCGAGATCATGCACTGGACACTGTATGCTACTTTCGCAACAATGCTCACCACCTGGGTCACGGGTTTCGTACTCTCCGCATTCGCAAAGCGGCTGTTGGGCCCGGGGACGCGT
Organism: Anaerolineae bacterium; assembly: GCA_026418995.1. GTDB lineage: Bacteria > Chloroflexota > Anaerolineae > B4-G1 > B4-G1 > JAOAAG01. The sequence goes on along the minus strand of JAOAAG010000257.1, from coordinate 11,056 downwards.
TATGTGTTGCCCGGAGCTGTGCTGGCAGCGTGGCTATTGGCCTCCCTCCTGTACTTCACAGTGGGACAACCTGGCTTCTATGGCGAGCGGCTGTTCGTGATCCTGAAGGACCAGGCCGATCTGTCCTCTGTGGCCACCATCCCCGATTACGCGAAGCGTCGCCAGCACGCCTACGAAACGCTGGTCGCCCACGCGGAAGCTACCCAGGCTGACCTCCGCGCTGCGCTCGACCGGCTGCACATCTCCTATACTCCCTACTATCTGGTCAATGCGCTGGAGGTGGACGGCGGCCCGCTGGTGCGTCTGTGGCTCTCTTCGCGTCCGGAGGTGGGCCGCATCCTCGATAACCCGATCCTGCGCCCCTTGCCCGCGCCGCGCCGCCCTGCCAGGGGCTACGAGGCCGGCCCGACGTCCCCACCGTGGAATATCACTGCTATCGGCGCGGACCGGGTGTGGGAGGAGCTGGGGGTTACGGGGGAGGGCATTGTCGTCGGACAATCCGACTCCGGCGTCCAGTGGGACCATCCCGAACTGGCTGCCTCGTATCGCGGACGGGATGGGGTGCACGACTACAATTGGTATGACCCATGGTATCATACGACCGTCCCTAATGATGTGGGGGGACACGGCACCCATACTCTGGCCACGATTGTAGGGCAACACGTTGGCGTGGCGCCTGGCGCGACCTGGTATGCCTGTGTCAACCTGGGACGCAACCTTGGCAACCCCGCGCGCTATCTGGACTGCCTTCAGTTTATGCTTGCGCCTTTTCCCCTTGGCGGCGATCCCTTCCGGGATGGTGATCCCGCGCGTGGGGCGCACGTCATCAACAACTCGTGGGGTTGCCCCGATATCGAGGGCTGCGACCCGCTCGCGCTTGTGGAAGCCGCACGCGCGCTGCGTGTGGCGGGTGTCTTTGTCGTCGCTGCGGCGGGCAATGAGGGCGATAACTGTGGCAGTATCGCTGCGCCCCTCGCGCTGTACGACGAGGTCTTTACCGTGGGTGCTGTGGACTCGGGGGGCAGCCTGGCGTTCTTCAGCGGCCGGGGACCCGTGACCGCCGACGGCAGTCAGCGGGTTAAGCCAGATGTGGTAGCGCCGGGGGTAGATGTCCTCTCTGCGTATCCCGGGGGCACCTATGAATATGCTGGCGGCACTTCGATGGCCGCGCCCCACGTCGCTGGCGTTGTTGCGCTGATGTGGTCGGCTAACCCCCAATTGATCGGCAACATCGAGCTGACAGAGCGGATCATCACTGAAACCGCCCGCCCTTACGAGTACAGCACGCTCGGCTTCCCTGCCTGCGCCGGCGATGGAAGTTATCCCAACAACGCAGTGGGTTATGGCCTCGTGGATGCCTACGCGGCAGTGCGTCGGGCCCTGGACCTGAGGGAGCGTGGAGGCCCATGACGGAGACCTTCACGCTTCAATTGACCGCGATTGCTCACGGCGGTGCGGCGCTGGGGCGGTATGAGGGGCAGGTGATCTTCGTACCCTATGGCCTGCCGGGAGAGACGGTGCGCGTGACCTGTGAGAGGGACTCCAGAGAGCGCTACGCCTTTGCGCAACTGGTCGAGGTGCTGACTCCCGCTCAGGACAGGACTGTTCCTTTATGTCCTTACTTCGGACAGAATGGGTGTGGTGGCTGTCAGTGGCAGCACATCGCTTACCCGGCCCAGCTTCGCTACAAAGCGTCTATCCTGGCCGATCAACTTATGCGTATCGGCAAGATCACCGTTCCGCCTGTGAAGCCGGTGCTTCCTGCGCCCTCAGATTGGGCGTACCGTAACCATGCCCGATTCCACCCGGCGGCAGAAGGGCTGGGATTCCAGGCTGCCGGTGGGAGCGGTGTGGTCGCCATTGAGGAGTGTCTTGTGCTGCACCCGCTCCTCTCCGAGCTGTACGCCGCGCTCGATCTCGAGTGCGAAGGGCTGCTTGCCCTCTCATTGCGGGCCGGGTGTGCCACAGGCGACCGTATGCTCGTCTTTGAAATGGAGGATGATCTCCCGCCAGCGTTGGAAATAGACGTACCGGTTTCCTGTGTCCTGCTCCTCTCCGATGGCCGTTATGTGAACCTCATCGGCTACAACCATATCACTGAGATTGTCGCCGGGCACCGCTACCGTATCTCGGCTCCCTCATTCTTCCAGGTCAACACTGCTCAGGCGGAGCGCCTGGTGCAACTGGTGCTGGAGTACGCCGGGCTGCGCGGGGACGAGACGGTGCTGGATGCTTACTGTGGGGTAGGGCTGTTCACGACTCATCTTGCCGAGCGGGCAGCGCTCGTGGTCGGGATTGAGTTGGCTTCCGCTGCCGTTGCCGATTTGCTGGAGAACACAGCCGCTCAGGAAAACGTGGAGGTCATCGAGGGGCCGGTCGAGGCGGTGCTGCCAGAGCTGGATGTGCCTGTGGATATTGCCGTGGTGGACCCTCCGCGTGCCGGCATGGAGCGCGCTGCGCTGGACGCTCTGATAGAGCGGCGGCCAGCCCGTATTGTATACGTCTCCTGCGACCCGGCTACCCTGGCCCGCGACGCCCGGCGGCTGGGAGAGGCTGGCTATCGCCTGGTGGAGGTGCAGCCGGTGGATATGTTCCCGCAAACCTATCACATCGAGAGCGTGGCACTGTTTGCGGGGGGTTGAAAGACGCAGGGCTCTCTGACATCCTGTATCTTGATGGTGAGGAGGTGGCGCTATGTTCATTGTCCATGTGCACGTGCATGTCAAACCTGAATACGTCGAGGCGTTCAAACAGGCGACACTGGAGAACGCCCGCAACAGTGTCCAGGAACCCGGGGTGGCCCGCTTTGACGTGATTCAGCAACTCGATGATCCCACCCGTTTTATCCTGGTGGAGGTCTACCGTGATGAAGCGGCCAGCGCCGCGCACAAGGACACGGCTCACTACCAGGTGTGGCGCGACACGGTAGCTGAGATGATGGCCGAGCCGCGCTCAAGCGTGAAGTTCACCAATATCTTCCCGGATGATCCTGGGTGGGGGTAGGGTGTCAGGTGACGGTCACCTGTAAGGTGACCGTCACCTGAGGTGGGGGTAGAAAGATGCGCTTTGAGTTCGCTACGGCCAATCGCATTATCTTCGGGCCGGGCACGCTGAACGAGTGCGGCCCGTTGGCAGCGCGGATGGGCCGCCATGCCCTGGTGGTCACCGGCCGCTCTCCGGAACGGGCTGCCCCTTTGCTGGAGCTCCTGAGCGCTCAGCAGATAACGTCCGTTACCTTCCCCGTCCCGGAAGAGCCGACCACCGATCAGGTGCAGGAAGGGGTGCGCATAGCCCGTGAGTCCAGGTGTGACCTGGTCATCGGTATCGGGGGCGGAAGTGCGCTGGATGTGGCCAAAGCCATCGCTGTGCTGGTCACCAACAAGGGCGATCTGTTCGATTACCTGGAGGTAATCGGCAGGGGACAGCCCTTGACGGAACCGGGCCTGCCTCTCATCGCTATTCCCACCACCTCCGGCACTGGCTCCGAGGTCACACGCAATGCGGTGCTGGGTTCGACACAACACCGGGTGAAGGTGAGTCTGCGCAGCTATCTGATGCTGCCCTCCCTGGCGCTGGTAGACCCGGAGCTGACCCGTAGCATGCCGCCGCAGGTCACTGCTATCAGCGGCCTGGATGCCTTTACCCAACTGGTCGAGCCTTACGTCTCCAACAGGGCCAATGTGATGACGGATGCGCTATGTCGGGAGGGGATCGTCCGCGTGGCCCGCTCGCTCTACCGTGCCTATGTATGTGGCGACGATATGGGGGCCCGCGAGGATATGGCGCTCGCCAGCCTCTTCGGCGGCCTGGCGCTCTCGAACGCCGGGCTGGGAGCGGTGCATGGCTTTGCCGGACCCCTGGGCGGGATGTTTAAAGCCCCGCACGGCGCGCTCTGTGGGCGTCTACTTCCCTGTGTGATGGCGATGAATGTCCGGGCCCTGAGGACACGTCTGCCCGGGAGCGAGCCGCTCCGTCGCTACGAAGAGATAGCTCGCCTGCTCACCGGTGACCCTGAGGCCGCTGCAGAGGACGGTGTAGCCTGGGTGGAGCGGCTGGTGGAGCAGCTCGGGGGGCCCAGATTAAGCGCCTACGGGGTTACTCCGGCTGATTTCCCCGCCGTTATCGAAAAGGCTGTCAGGGCTAGCAGCATGCAGGCCAATCCGGTGGCGTTGACCGGGGAAGACATGGAAGAGGTGCTCAGGCGCGCTCTATAGGGACAGTGGCCGACGGTAGCGGGGTTAGGCTATTTCTACCAGCTCCAGCTCAGCCAGCCAGCGGAAATATTCAGCGATCAGCGCGGTAGCCTCCAGCCCGGTCTCATGGCGGACCATCGCAGCGATTTCCGCGATGGTGCGGTGGCCGTCGGCCCAGTATTGGGTTAGCGCAGGGAGAACGTAGCCGCTCTTCCGCATGCGCTGCTGAAATTCCCACCAGCGGTCACGGGTGGTTGCCTCCAGGCGAGCCACTCGCTCTTCAGGCTGCGCGGGGCCCTGGAAGCGCCGCCGGGGCACCCATCCCTTTTCTTCTATCTCAGGCGCCGTCCATGCGGGCCGGTCAGGCAGGTCGGGGGCTGTACGGCGGTATTCCTGGATAGCGAAGTCGGCATCGGCGGCCTGGTGGGGGGAGACATCCACCGGCGCCAGCCGCCGGATACGCTCCAGCGCCTCCTGGTGACGGGCAACGCGGTACTCCAGCCGCTGCCGGACCTCCTCCTGTCCTAGGCTGGTTTCCTCATCGGCCTCTGTTAGGGCAGCCTGGAGATCGGCAATCACTCGTTGGCGGAAGCGAGCGGAGAGCTCCCGCGCCAGCCAGTGTGCCTCTCGCTCCCCCGCCTGCGCCAGCCAGTATGCGTAGAGGCCAGTTAGGGCTGCCACCCGGCCCAGCATCTTCGGGTCCACCCGCTCCGGCGTGTCGGCGCTGGTATGATAGTACCGGTCGGGCCACTGGATGAGCATCGGCATCGGCACCCCCACCGATGGATCGGAGAAGACGCAGTGGTCGGAGCCGCCACCAAAGGGGACATCAGCGGTGCGGAAGAGTGGATAGCCGCCCACACCGCCGAAGGTCTTCACCTCCGGCAACAGCAGGTCGCGCATACGGGAAAGTAGTGCACCAGCGAAGCTGGAGAGCGCTTCAGGTGGCGATTCGATCAGTAGCGAACTGCCGCATTGCTCCTGGTCCTGCCCTACCATGTCCAGGTTCAGGCCGGCGACCAGGCGGGGAAGGTGCTCTGCGCGGGCTGCCAGCCAGGCCAGGCTGCCAGTGATCTCCGGCACCCAGAGGAAGCGGATGGTACGGCGCGGAGGTGGAAGTGCTCCTCGCGCGATAAGCGCGGCCAGGCCGCGCGTCGTTTCCAACAGCGCCGCTGCACCGGAGGCGTTATCATTGGCTGAGGGCTGTGGGTGACAGAGGTGGGCCACCACAATGATCGCCTCGTCGGTAGCGCCGGGGATCACCGCCTCCACGATCTCCAGCGTCCCATCGTAGAGGCGAGCGTCCACATGAACACGTACCCGCAAGGTGTGCTCACGGGCCAGGCGACGTAGCTTCTCTCCCTGGCGAGGGGTGAGGGCGAAGCCGAAGCCACGCGGCTCTTCCTGTCCCTGCCACCAGAAGGATACATACTGAACGGCGTCGGGAAGGGTCCAGGCCGGACGGACCGGTTCCTGTTCGGCCATACCGTCGTAGATGAGGCCGACAGCGCCCCGCCGGACCACCGCCAGGTCGTGGACACGTCTGATATTGCCTCGTGCCAGAACGATCTTGCCTGCCAGGTCTTTGCCCTCGTATTCGGCCTCCTCCTCGCCTTGCTCCATAACGATGACCTCCGCCTCGCCATCAAAGGGAAGGCTGCGGGGCACCAGGTGGAGGGGGAGGTCACGGAAATCGGCCAGTTTGCAGGCATATGCGGCGGGCTCTGTCAGATGGAGCGTCGCCGCGCGGGCATCCCATTCCTGAAAGCTGACTGCGCTCCAGAAACGGGCGGTGGGGTCGGCGGGGAAAGTGTTGAGGCTGGCGAGCAGGCCAGCGCGCGAGGCTTCCTCGCAGACCCACTCAGCGGCCCGCCGGAAGCCAGGGCTGGCCTGGATGCGGTGGAAGCGGGCGATTTCGGCTACGCTGCGAGCTGCTGCCACGCCGGAGACTTCGTGATAGATGGCTGACCAGAGTTTGTGGAACATAGCGACTCTGCCTCCCTGGTATGCCCGGTAACGAGCATACCACAAAGTCCGCAATTTGACCATCCCTGCCGCTTTAGCGATCGCTACCCCACGGATCACAGATGTATGCCTGCCTTGTGTCCTGAGTTGCAGGAGAATGGATGGGGCCGCACGAGGGTTGTCCTGCCGTAGCGGTGTGGTATAATCAGGTGATGGTCACCTCAAAGGTGACCGTCACCTGATAACCCGAGGCACATCGGTGAAGCTACACGAGTACCAGTCCAAGCAACTCTTCGCCTCTTATGGAGTGCCGATTCCCCAGGGTCAACTGGCCTCCACCCCCGATGAGGCGTGCCGCGCGGCCGGCGAGCTGGGTTACCCTGTCGTGATCAAAGCCCAGGTACTGGTCGGTGGGCGTGGCAAGGCGGGGGGCATCAGACTGGCCCAGACCCCTGCCGAAGCCGCTGAGGCGGCGGAGGCAATACTGTCCCTCCGTATCAAGGACCTGCCTGTGCGCAAGGTTCTGGTAGACCAGGCAGCCCGCATTCGCTCTGAACTCTACCTGGGGCTGGTTGTAGACCGTGCGAACAGACAGCTTGTGATGATGGCCTCTTCCGAGGGCGGGGTGGAGATCGAAGAGATCGCCAGGATCAAACCGCAGGCGATCCACAAGGTATCTCTTAACCCGTTCCTTGGGCTGCGGGACTACCATGCCCTGACACTGGCTAAGGCTATCGGTCTGGGCGCTGAGCACATGCGTGCCTTTTCCCAGATTGCCCGTGGTCTGTATGAGGCATTCACGCATTGGGATGCCTCGCTGGCTGAGATCAATCCACTGGCCGTGACGGAGAGCGGCGAGCTGCTGGCACTGGACGGCAAAATGGTGCTGGACGACAATGCACTGTTCCGTCACCCGGAGCTCGAAAGCTGGCGGGACGTGGACGAGGAAACCCCCGCCGAGCGCGAGGCGCGTCTGGCCGGCCTGAGCTACGTACAGCTCGACGGTGACATAGGCTGCATGGTCAACGGGGCGGGCCTGGCTATGGCGACCATGGATGTCATCAAACATTTTGGTGGCGCCCCGGCTAACTTTCTGGACATCGGTGGAGGCGCCAGGGCAGAGCGTGTGGCGACCGCGCTGCGCTTGCTCCTGGCCGACGCCCATGTCCGGGTTGTGTTGTTCAACATCTTTGGTGGCATCACACGCTGTGATGAGGTCGCCCGGGGCATCGTAGCTGCGCTCGAAGAGGTGCAACCGACCGTCCCCATGGTAGCCCGGCTGGTCGGGACAAACGAGCAGGAGGGGCGCGAGATCCTGCTTGCTTCCGGCTACCATCTGATCACGGCGGCGACGCTCGAAGAAGCGGCCCGCAAGGCCGTCGCTGCTGCCAGGGGAGAGGCGGGGGGGTAACATGGCCATCCTGGTGGACAAAACCACTCGCTTGCTGGTACAGGGCATCACCGGACGCGAGGGGGAGTTCCATGCCCGACAGATGCTCGAATACGGCACCCAGGTGGTGGCAGGTGTCACGCCTGGCAAGGGAGGTCAGTGGGCCTGTGACGGCAGAGTCCCGGTATTCGACACTGTTCTGGAGGCCGTGCAACAAACGGAAGCCAACACCTCCGTCATCTACGTCCCGGCACGCTTTGCCCCGGACGCCATCTTGGAGGCAGCCGACGCCGGCATCCCCCTGATCGTCTGCGTCACCGAGGGTATCCCCACATTGGATATGATTCGTGTGTGTGCTTACCTGGCACAAACAGGGACACGCTTGATCGGCCCGAATTGTCCCGGCTTGTTGACCCCAGGTGAGGCGAAAGTAGGCATTATGCCCGGCCATATCGCAACCCCCGGCCCGGTGGGTGTGGTCTCCCGTTCGGGTACGCTGACTTATGAGATTGTGTACGCGCTCACTGCTTGTGGAATTGGCCAGACCACCTGCGTGGGCATCGGTGGTGACCCGATTGTCGGGACCAATTTCGTGGACGTACTGGAGCTGTTCGAGCACGACCCGTGTACCGAACATGTGGTGCTGATCGGCGAGATCGGCGGCAATGATGAGGAGCTTGCGGCTCGCTTCATCGCCACACAGATGACCAAGCCGGTCACCGCCTTTATTGCCGGGCGGACCGCGCCCCCTGGCAAGCGCATGGGACATGCCGGTGCTATCATCGAGGGCGGCTCCGGTACAGCGGCCGAGAAGATCGCCGCCCTGGAAGCGGCCGGTGTACAGGTGGCCGCGCACCCTGAACAAATTCCCCAACTCGTGACTCGGGCAAGTTGACAACAGACGCGATTGGACGATGCATAGCCGACTTGAACGTGCGCCAGCGCCTCGCCGCGCTTGCCCCGGTTGTCGTGGTGGTGGGTCTGGCGCTGATTGCCGCCTCCCCGTTTCTCACGCGCCCGGGGCTTCCTCACCACACTGATGCCGAGCTCCATGTCTACAGGGCAGCCGAGCTGGGCCATGCCCTCCGTGGCGGAGCCTGGTACCCTCGCTGGGCGCCTGATTTTTACTTCGGCTACGGCTACCCGATCTTCAATTACTACGCGCCACTAACCTATTACCTGGCCAACCTGTTCGCTTTGCTCCCCGGCCTGGACATCGTGGGTGGGGTCAAGGCCGTCTTCGTCTCCGGCTTCCTGATCGCGGCGCTGGGGGCTTATCTGCTGGGACGCAGGCTGTTCGACCCTGCCGCAGGTATCGTTGCTGCTGCTTCTTTCACCTTTGCCCCCTACGTCGTGTTCATTGACCCGCACGCCAGAGGTGCCTTGGCGGAGTACTTCGCCATGTGCTTGATACCGGGGGCTTTCTATGCCCTCCACTGCCTGATGGAGGACGGGGGCAAGGCGGCCTTGCTGGGAGGTGTGTGCTTCCCGGCCGCGGTCGTGCTCAGTCACAATCTGCTCGGCCTGGTGACCGGTGGATTGCTGGCCGGCTACTGGGTATGGGAGGTTCTGTTCAGTCAGAGAGGACGCGCCAGGGCCGGTTGGGGGCTGCTGGCTTTTGCCCTGGCGGCTTCGCTTACAGCTTTCTTCTGGCTACCTTTCTTGCTTGAGCGGGATGCTATCAAGCTGAACGTCATTGGCCCCGGCCACTTCGATTTCCGCAACCACTTCCTGACGCTGGGGGAACTGCTCGCTCCGTCTCATGTAATGGATATGGGAGCGACCGGACCGCGCTACCGTTTCAACCTGGGACTGGCCCAGTGGTTGTTGGCTCTCCTGCCTCTGGTCATCGTTCCCGTGCGCCTGCTGCGCGAGGAATGCTGGCGAATGAGCTGGCAGGAGCTCCGGGCGCCTGTGCAAACAGGCTATTTCCTTATCGCCGGCCTTGTCCTGATCTTTCTGATGTTACCGGTGTCGGTATGGGTGTGGGAACGTGTGCCAGGCATGCCCTACCTCCAGTTCCCCTGGCGGTTGATGGGCCCGGCTAACCTGATGCTGGCCGTCCTTGGGGCAGCGGGCTCGGCCCTGTACAGCCCGTATCGTCGGCCTTTGCTGACCTTGGTGCTAGCGGCAATTTTAGTGCTGTCCCTGCCGGTGCTTTATCCTCCGTCCTGGTCGCCCGACTTTGGCGGCACGCGCCCTCAGGACATCATTGCCTGGGAGCAGCGCAGCCAGGCGCTCGGGACCACCTCCACCGGCGATTTCCTGCCCGTAAAGGCGGCGCTTGGGCCACTCCATCCCATGCCCTCTCTGATCGAGTCCTACGATACCGGACTGGTGGACAAGGTCAACCGCGCTACACTCCCTGAGGGGGCACGGGTGGAGATCCTCGAACATGGCCCTCTGCATGACCGCATCTTTATCGTAACGCCCAGGAACTTCCTGCTGCGCCTGTACACTTTTTACTTCCCCGGCTGGCGGGCTTACATAGACGGCCAGGAGGCCGAGATCCAGATCGCCGGCCCGGAGGGCTTTATCACCGTCTGGGTCACCAGGGGCAAGCATGAGGTATTGGTGCGCTTTGAGGATACCCCGCCACGCACTGCCGGCTGGCTGATCTCTGCTGCCGGCGCTGGTATCCTGTGCCTGGCGCTGGTCGTGACGCCGGGCGCAGCGCGTGATGCGGCCGTGCCTGACCAGGATCACCGCACTTATTTGCTCGCAGGGGGGGTGCTCCTCCTTTTCTGGGTCCTGAAAGTTGCTATCGTAGACCCCCGGGACAACTGGCTGCGCTACACTTCACCGCCCGGACAAGCCTGGGCCGCTCAGCACCAGCAGTGGGCTAACTTCGGCGACCAGATCGAACTGCTGGGATACGACCTGCCCAGGCGACAAGTGCGGGCTGGCGAACCTGTCCCGGTGGTCCTCTACTGGCATGCGCTCAGGCCGCTTGAGGTGAACTATCAGTCCTTCGTGCACCTGGCTCGCCCGTTGCACATTCTCTGGGGGCAGGAGGATCACCTGAACCCCGGCGATCTGCCGACAACTCGCTGGCCGCTCGATAAGTACGTGTGGGATGAGTACCATGTCAGAGTTTTGCCGGGTACACCCCCAGGCGAATATCTGCTCAACGTCGGACTCTACTCGATGGCTGGCGGTTACCGTCTGCCGCGCTACGACGAAAGCGGACAGGCTGTTGGGGATAGCGCGCTTATTGCCTCCGTCGAGGTCAGGCGTCCGCGCCGCTATCCCGCTCCTGGTGAGCTGGATATGGCCCACCGCATGATGGCCCTCATCCCGGAAGCTGGCGTTACCCTGCTGGGATATACCGAGTCCGCTGGACAGGTGGCACTTCCGGGGGTATGGCAGGTGACGCTCTTCTGGCGTGCCGCCCGGGATGCGCCCTCTGCACATACTCGTACCCTGGTGTTGGTTGATCGCATGGGTCAAAAAGTGCTGCATATATCCGGCGTGCCGGCGGATGGCGCTCTGTCTCTTATACACATCT
>JAOAAG010000223.1 GCA_026418995.1 Anaerolineae bacterium | reverse complement strand
CCTCCAAACGCGATAAACGGAGCGAGATCGTTATCGCGGGTGAACCGTTCCTGATAGAGCGCGTCGGCACGGACGGCGATGTGCGCCGCTTCCAGCAAATGTTCGCCGAGCTGGACGGCAAGGTGGATGCCTTCGGGGTAGGCGGTATAGACCTGGGGATGACCTTTGCAGGGCGTTACTATCCCCTCCGCGATGCTCAGAAGCTCGTCGCGGGCGTCCGCCACACGCCCGTGGTAGACGGGGGTGGACTCAAACTCACGCTGGAGCGCACCATCGCCCAGTTCATCGAGCGCGAGATCGGGGACTATGTCCAGCCCAAACGCGTGCTCATCACCACCGGGGTGGACCGCTACGGCAGCACGCTCTCCTTCCACGAGGCTGGCTATGAGATCATCTTTGGCGACCTGGGGTTCGCACTGGGCATTCCTATTCCGGTGCGTTCACTCCGTACACTCCACATTTTAGGGCGTATCCTGCTCCCTATCGTGGGGCGGTTGCCGCTGAAGATGTTGTATCCCACCGGTGAGAAGCAGGAGGAAAATATCCCCAGGTTTGGTCGCTGGTACGCCTGGGCTACGGTCATCAGTGGGGACTGTCTCTACATCAAACGCCACATGCCAGCACGGTTGGATGGCAAGGTGATCGCTACCAACACCACAACCCCTGCGGATGTCGAGGCGTTCCGGCAGCGTGGCGTGCGCTATCTGGTCACTTCCACTCCCCGGCTGGAGGGGCGCTCCTTCGGCACAAACGTGATGGAAGCAGCGCTGGTTGCCGTTGCCGGCAAAGGGCGTCCTTTGACCATCCCTGAGTTGCAGGAGATGCTGGCTGAGCTCAAGTTTGAACCGTCTATCCAGAAACTGAATGAATAGGAGATGACATGGGAGCGAGTTGGTCGGTGATCGCTACGGTATCGGCGGGGTGGGACCCGGAAAACGATCCGCTGGCAGAGTACACGCAGGGGAAACCCAAGGCTCTCATCCCCATCGCCGGCAAGCCGATGATCGCCCATGTGGTGGAGGCGTTGGCCGGTTCGCGTTATGTTGAGCATATCGTCGTCGTGGCACTTGATCCCTCAGCCAGGGTCGAGTTTCCCGTCCCTGTCGCCTATGTCCCCGATGCCGGTGGTATACTCGAGAACGCGGAGGCCGGCCTCCGCTATGCGCTCACCCATTACCCCGGCCTGGATGGTGTGCTACTGTGTACCTCCGATATCCCGACGATTACCTCGCCTATCGTTGATGCATTGATTGAAGAGTGTTTCCGCACCGACCACGACCTGTACTACACGATCATCGAGCGCTCTGTGATGGAGCAACGTTTCCCTGGCTCACGGCGCAGTTACGTCCATCTCAGCGATGGGGACTTTGCTGGCGGTGACATTCTGCTGGTCCGGCCTGGCCTTGTGGTCACCGAGCGGGAATTGTGGAGAAAGCTGTCCGCAGCGCGCAAGAATGCGCTCCGTCAGGCCAGCCTACTTGGGCTGTGGCCTTTTATCAAGCTCATCACCCGTCGCCTCTCGCTGGCCGAGGCCGAGCGGCGGGCCTGTAAGGCATTGAATGTGCGCGGCAGGGCGGTCCCGTTCCCATACGCAGAAGTGGGCATGGATGTGGATAAGCCGTTCCAGTTAGAGATCGTCCGGGCCGAGCTGGAAGCGCGCGCAGGCACAGGATCGTCCCCGTGCACAGGCTGCTGACCCTGGACCGCAAGGTCTCAGCAAGATGCTCTCTGACGGGCCGATGGACGCGCCTGTTAGCCCTTGTCGTGGCGCACAGCGGCGATAGTCTGTTGTGCTTGCTCGGTGCAACGGCCGCGCTGGTGTGGGGCACCCCTGCCTGGCGCGCAGTTGGAGAGCGGGTGTGGATAGGCACCCTGGTCGCCGGAACGCTCATTGCTGTGCTTAAGTGGCTCTTTCGCCGCCAACGCCCGCCGTCCGCCAGCGGCAGGGGCTTCTACTCTCCTCTTGACCGTCACGCTTTCCCTTCTGGACATGCAGGCCGTCTGGCCTGTTTAGCTGTCTTGCTGACACCTGTGTTACCAAAACCCTGGGGATGTTTACTGATGTCCTTGTGGGCGGGAGCGGTCGGGCTGGCCCGCGTGGTGCTAGGAGTGCATTTTGTGCTGGATGTAGTAGCAGGGTGGGTCATCGGTGCGGCGGTGGGCCTGTTACTCATTCTCCTGAGGGCTGCGCTGAGCCCTGGCTGAAGCCCGTTTAACTCCGGCCTCCGGATCCCTGCTCTCCCACTCCCAGTTGACAATCGGCTTGCCAGAGAGCTGCTATCTGACACTTGGCCGAATGGATGCACTCAGGTTATAATAAAGGCACAGTGTCAACCAGGAGGCGTGACATACCCTCTCAGATGGTGTCCGCCTGTAGCAACTGTTCAGGAGGTGTACCTTGCACATCGTAGTCTGTACCAAACACACGCCTGACTCGGAGGCCAAAATGTCGGTGGATGCGTCGGGCAAGGTCTCCTGGGGAGGGTCCCCGTTAATCATCAATCCCTGGGATGAGTACGCTGTGGAAGAGGCTCTGAGGCTCCGTGAGGCACACGGCGGCAAGGTCACTGTCATCTCGATGGGACCGCCCGAGGCCGTGGAAGCGTTGAAGCATGCCATTGCGATGGGTTGTGACGAAGCTATCCGTATCTGGGAGGACGCCTGTGTGGACTCCGATACCCTGGCCACCAGTTACGTCCTGGCGAAGGCCATTGAGAAGATGGGGGACGTAGACCTGGTGCTCTTCGGAAAATCGGCCATTGATTCCCAGACCTGGCAGGTCGGGGTGGCCGTCGCCAGAAGGCTGGGCTTGCCCGCGCTGATGTATGTCATTAAAATCGCGGCCCTCGATCCGGTCCAGCGGACGATCACTGTCGAACGGCTGCTCGAGGAAGGACGCCAGGTGGTGTCGGCGCCCCTGCCGGCTGTGGTGGGCACGACCAAGGGCATCAACGAGCCCCGCTACACCTCGTTCATGGGCATTCGTAAGGCGGCCAGGATGGAGTATCCGGTGTGGTCGCTGGCGCAGATAGGTGCTGAGGCTAACAAAGTGGGTGTAGCCGGCTCTGGCGTCCGCTGGCCCCATATCTTTATGCCACCGGTGCGCGAGGGGGAGGCTGAGATCATCCAGGGCGAGACGGTCGAGGCGACGGTCTCTCTGCTGGTAGACAAGCTACTGGCCGAAAAGGTGATCTAGGAGGCGGCACAGATGGGCAACGATATCTTCGTATGGGTCGAACAGTTCAGGGGACAGCCGGTGAGCGTCTCCTACGAAGCCATCGGCCTGGCCCGCCGCCTGGCCGATGCCTGGGGCGGACGGGTGACGGCCTGCCTCTTCGGTGAGGAAGGCATAGCTCCGCTGGCACAGGAAGCCATTTCATACGGCGCCGACCGCGTCCTCCTGGCCGAGGATGATACGCTGGCCGATTTTCGCCTTGAGCCACAGGTTGCTTTGCTTGCTCAGGCTGTACGCGAGGCCGATCCCGCCGTCGTGCTCATCGGGGCCACCTTCCGGGGCCGTGAGCTGGGGCCGGCGCTGGCCGTGGAGCTCGACACGGGGTGTGTCGCGGACTGCACCGCACTCGATCTCGAGGGAGAGCAACTGGTCGCCACGCGCCCCATTTATGCCGGGAAGCTGATGTGTAAATGCCTCGTTCCAGAGCGGCGCCCGCAGATCTTCACCACCCGTGTACGTGCCTTTCCCAAACCCGAGCCTGACACGACCCGGCGCGGCGAAGTCGTACGGGTGCAGCCCGTGTTGGGTGAGGGGGACATTGCCGTGAAAGTGACCGACTTCCTGGAGGCCATAGGAGGGGTGAGCCTGGCCGACGCAGCCGTGATCGTCGCCGGCGGGCGGGGTGTTGGCGGGCCCGAAGGTTTCGCTCCGCTCCGCGAGCTGGCACAGGTACTGGGCGCGGCCCTGGGCGCGTCTCGTGCTGCTGTGGATGCTGGCTGGATTCCCTACGAGCATCAGGTGGGGCAAACCGGCAAGACAGTCAGCCCGGACCTGTATATTGCCTGCGGCATCTCGGGCGCCATCCAGCACCAGGCCGGCATGCGCACCAGTAAAGTCATCGTTGCGATCAACAAGGACCCGGAGGCCCCGATCTTTAAACTGGCCCACTACGGCATTGTAGGGGACCTATTTAAGGTAGTGCCCGCGTTGACGGCGGCGTTACGGGCCAGACTGGGGTAGCGCTGCGGGAGTGCCGACGTGACCGCGTCGGCACGCGGGCGAGGAGCTGAGTACCAGACCAGCCCGCCGGAGGCCTCCGGCGGGCTGCTCGTTTGGGGGAATCGCGGACGGGGTGCCTTCGGGGATATGCCCGGTTACTGGTAGCGGCATTCGTTCTGCACCACCCACATAAAGTAGCGCATACGTCCCACGCCGGTACCGGCTGCCAGTGAGCCGGCCGTGGTCACACACAGGCCGCCGGTCGCCCCGGCCTTGCGGAAATCGTCAATCACACGCTGGCGGATCTCCGTGGGGCTACCGTTGCGCAGCAGCAGAGGGGGCATATGCCCGTAGATGTAGGCGTCGGGCATCTTTTCCCGGATGAGGGCCACGTCTATCTCCGGGCCATAGTTGACCTCGCGGATGCCCAGTTCGTACTGCTGGTCCAGCAGGTGGGCCATCGCGCTATCGGAGTGCTGATAGCGGCGCGCATTGCCGGGGGCCAGCACCTCAAGCACTCTCTGAAGTACCGGGAAGCAATACTTGCGGTAGAGTGACGGGCTGAACAGCGCACAGTTGTCGTCAGTAATCCACCACCCGGGCTGGTCGTTGCCGCTGAACGCGCGCAAGATGAGATTGTGTTCAATCATCTTCTCGGCCAGGATGTCGCGGAAGCGGGCTACCAGGTCAGGGTAATCGTAGCACCAGAGCAAGAATGTGGTCGGCTCGATGACCGAGGTCATAATCGTCGCCGGGCCCCGGCTACCTGTGCCCAGCAGGGGCAATGGCTTCCCTTCTGCCCTCCGTCGTTCCCATTCCTCCAGGTACTCGTCGGGCAGGCTCCACGTGCGCAGGTCGGTGCGCTCGGCCTGATCGAGAATGCTGGCGAACTCGGTCGGATCGTCCGTGACCGGCGTCAGCCAGGGGGTGGCGCCTTCAGTGTACCGGAATTCACATCCGAAGAGGTTCTCGATACGCCTTGGCGCGTGCTCCCAGGTATCCTCGTCGAAGAAGGCCTGTCCCACATACTGGAGCGTGATCGCATTGGCCTGTCTGTGCAGTTCGTCGCGATAGGCCTTATCCTGATAATAGCGGATGGTGGACGGGACCTGGAGAAACTCAAAGAGCCAGTGGTCGTCGGGCGAAAAGGAGAGCGCGCAACGGGGCTTAGCGGTCGTGAACTCGTGACAACGTGCGTTTTCCTCCCAGAACGCCTCAATGTCCAACTCCTGAGTCAACTCCATAAATTCTGGTTCGATGATCGCCATAAGACTCCCTGTATACCGTTTAGGTTTCTGCCGCTGTAGCGGCGTTATTTTTGCATTGCTCCGATTAATTGTATAATATTCGGGCGGAAATGCCAGGCTGGCTCTATCGCTGCATACGTGATGGGAGCGGGTCCGTTCGATGGTCGCGGCCGATGATGAGTTATCCCCATATGAGGGGCTAAACATGCGAACAAGAAGAGGAAGGCGGGTAGACACTCTCGACTCCCAGCTCGTGCATCTGGTGCGTGGAGCATTGACCCACCTGTACGACCACGCCTATCTGCAAAACCATCCTCTGGTAGATATGCTCGATCTCGACAGGGGCGCTGATCGCGTGACCCGTGCCCAGAGCATACGCCGCACGTTACTGGAATGTATCGAAATGCTCAGGCCAGAGGAGCGGGATCAGGGACAGGGGGATGCGGCACGCGCCTACGCTATCCTGACCTATCGCTACGTGGATGGCCTGTCCATAGAAGAGATTGCTGACAAGTTGGCCCTCAGCAGACGGCAGGTGTACCGTGAGCATGGGAAGGGGGTCAAGGCGGTCGCTAGCCTGCTGAGAGATAAGGTGCGCCGGATACCCCCGGCCGCTGTTGACAATGCGGGGGATCGGTACGCTGCGATTCGTGCGGAGGTCGCCCATCTGCAGCAGGCTGTGCACCCGGAGTTGCTCAACCTCCCCCGTATTCTTGAGGAGGTCTTGCAGCTCCTCGAACCGCTTGCCCAACGAGCAGATGTTGAGGTCAGGATGGTCGCGCCTGAAACATGGCCTCCTGTGGTAGCGGATCGGGTCATCCTGCGCCAGACCTTGATCAATCTGCTGAGTTACGCCTTACATCTGGCACCTGCGGGTCTGGAAATCATTGCCGTATGTGGGGCGAGAGGGCTGCAGATCGAGGTACACGAGTCTGTACCCAGGAGCGAAGACGTGTTACCGTCTCTGGAGCACGTAAACTTGCTGGTGGCTCAGGCGCTGGCCGAAATCCAGGGAGGGCACCTCGAAGTGTGCCGCGAGGGGCGGGGGAGATGGATCGCGCATCTGCTGCTACCCACATCGGGGCGTAAAACGCTCCTGGTGATAGATGACAATGCCGATATCATTGCCCTCTTCCAGCGCTATCTGGGCGGGCATGATGTGCGC
>JAOAAG010000220.1 GCA_026418995.1 Anaerolineae bacterium | reverse complement strand
GATGTGTATAAGAGACAGGGGGCCGGGCCTGGGAAGGGCGCGAGGCACTGAGACGTTTGTCAGAACTCTGCTGGAGCGCGGCAGGGGGATATGGCCTTCGCTGGTGATAGACGCCGACGGCCTGAACATCCTGGCGGGGATAGAGGGATGGGCGGAGATGGTATCCGCCGGCACCATCCTGACCCCGCATCCGGGCGAAATGGCACGGCTGACCGGACGCTCCACAGGCGAGATACAGGCCGACCGGGTGGCCGTGGCCTGCTCTTATGCTGCCCGGTGGAACGTGGTGATTGTCCTGAAAGGTGCTTACACCGTCGTCGCCGCGCCCGATGGCCGCGCTGTGCTTGAGCCTTTTGCCAACCCTGGGCTGGCCACTGGCGGCACCGGGGATGTCCTGGCTGGCACGATTGTGGCGCTCAGAGCACAGGGGATGGGCGCTTTCGAGGCGGCGGTAGCCGGAGCGTACCTCCACGGGCTGGCCGGGGAACTGGCCCGGGCTGAAATGGGGGCGCCCGGGATGGCGGCCGGCGACGTGCTGGCACATCTCGCGCGGGCCTGGCAGCGGCTGTGAGGTAATGTCAGTCTGCCCTTCCCGTCAGCGGCCACAGTGGCGGTTGATATGCCGGACGGCGTCCGTCGAGCAGGATGAAGGGAGCGGCGCGGTCGGCGGCGATGCCCAGCTTGCGCAGGTCAGATAGCTCGCGCAGACGCCCGTGCCGCCGCGCCTCCAGCAACCGCGCCGCCCCTTTGGGCCCGACGCCGGGTACGCGCAGAAGGGTGAGCCGGTCGGCGGTGTTGATCTCAACCGGGGCATTGGTCAGCTCACGCAAGGCCCAGACCCACTTGGGATCATGCTCCAGCGGCAGGTTGCCTTCAGCGTCGAAGGGCAGCTCCTCGACGGTGAACCCGTAGTCGCGCAACAGGAATGACGACTGAGATAGCCGATGTTCGCGCAGGGGTGAAGTGGGGGGGTGATTTTCAAGCGGGGTGCCCGGTACTGGCACGAACGCCACAAAGTAAGCCCGCGCCAGCCCTACCTGCCGGTGCAGGAACTCGGTAGTGGTGAGCAGCTCGAGGTCGCTTTCGCCTGCTGCCCCTACCACGAACTGGGTCGTGGAGCTGGGGCCGCGCCCGGGCATCTCGTGGCGCAGTTCTTCGATCCAGCGCAGCCGCTGCAACAGCTCTTCGGCGAAGACTTTATGTGGAGCCAGGAGTTGCAGTCGCCTGGTATTGGGGGCTTCGAGGTTGACCGAGACGCGGTTAGCCAGACGCATCGCGGCAGCGACCTGATCGCGCTCCGCGCCGGGCATAATCTTGAGGTGAATGTAGCCCTGGAAGCCGTAGCGCCGCCTCAGAATCTCCGCCGTGGCGATCAGGCGATCCTCGGTATTGGGCCCACCCCCGGCGACTCCTGAACTCAGGAAGATGCCCTCGACAATGCCCTGCTGGTGGAGTTGCATAAACAGGCGGGCCAGCTCATCAGGGGAAAAAGCGGCCCGGCGCACGTCGCGCCCCTGACGGAAGGCGCAGTAAAAGCAATCGCGCTCGCAGGCGGAGGTGAGCAACGTCTTGAGCAGCGCGATGCGCTTACCGCCCGGCGTCACTGCGTGATAGACGCAGCCGGCGAGATCATCGGCGAGCCCGGGTGCCTGGCGGACACCGACAGCATGCACTTCCTCGGCTGGCTCGAAGCAGGTCGGCGGTCCGAGCAGCTTGAGTTTCTCCAGCGCGTCCAAATCTCCCTCCACCGGTATTATACGAACATATGTTCGAGGTGTCAAGGCGTGACTCAAAAAAAGAACAGTGACCTTAATCCAAGGTCACTGTTCTCCCAATCGCCCCGCCCTTATTCAAGCGCATTCGCCTTCTCTGACGGCTGCTCCGTCTGCCCTGGCTCCCAGTTCCTAATAGTCTAAGAGCATTCTAATGAGGCGACGCCGGAATGGTTCGGGGCGCTCCAACCGCTGATCTATCTTCATTTTACGCTAAATTCGAGGCCGTGTCAATAACTCAACCTTAAAATTTCTGGCAGACAGGACAGTAGCAAGCCCCGCGTTGTCCCAGCCGTACCCTTTCTATAGCCGCGCCACAACGCGGACAGGGCCGGCCAGCCCTCCTGTACACAGCCAGGGCAGCGGCAAAATCCCCTTGGCGGCCGTCCGGTTGGCGGTAGCTCTGGTCTGCCAGTGTTGTGCCACCGCCAGCAATCGCCTCGCTTAACACATTTCGGATGGCCTGATGCAACTGTTCGACCTCGGCGGGAGCCAGGGAGCGGGCCTCACGCAACGGATGGATGCCAGCACGCCATAATGCCTCATCGCTATAAATATTGCCCAGGCCGGCGAGAAAGCTCTGGTCGAGCAAGACCGTTTTGATGCGGCCCCGCCTGTGTGTCAGCATCTCCCCCAGCCATGCAGCCGTGAAATCCTCCCCCAGCGGCTCTGGCCCCAGGTTGCCCAATGCCTCATCTGGCCTGTTCGTGAGGATCATGCGCCCAAACTTGCGGGGATCAACGAAGTCCAGTGCCTGCCCGTTGTCGAGGATTAGCCGGACGCGCAGATGGCGGTCATCCACCGTTCGCGTCCCTGATGTGAACATCAACCGGCCGGTCATGCGCAGGTGGATCAGGAGCATATCTTCACTAAGCGTGACCATCACCCATTTTCCGCGCCGTTCGATCGCCTTTATCTGCTGGCCGGAGAGACGGTGGGAGAAAGCAGGAGGATCAGAGGGGACGATTGAACGCGGCCAGTAGACCTCTACCCCGACGATAGTACGTCCTGTCAACGGTGCTCTTAGCGAACGCACGACCGTCTCAACTTCGGGCAATTCTGGCATCCCGCCTGGCTATCCCTCGCGTTGGCGCGACCAGGTGCGCCGTTGTCTGCTCACAGAATCACCGGCTCGCGGTATACCCCGAAGACGCTACGGAAAACATCCATGATCTCCTGGAGCGTAGCGTAGACGCGCACCGCATCCAGAATGTAGGGCATCACGTTTTCCGTGCCCTGCGCGGCGATGCGCAGCCGGTCCAGCGCCTGTCCCACCGCCCCGTTGTCCCGCTCTTCCCGTACCTGTCTCAGCCTGGCGAGTTGCCTCTCATAGCCCAGGGGGTCCATCTTGAGCAGGGGAATACGGAGCGGCTCATCCACCACGTACGCGTTGACCCCGACGATGATACGCCGCCGTTCGTCAATCTCACGCTGGTAGCGGTAGGCAGCATCGGCGATTTCCTGCTGGAAGAACCCTTTCTCGATGGCCGGGATGACGCCGCCCAGCGCCTCGATCTTGCGGAAATAGGCGTAAACCTGCTCTTCGATACGGTCAGTCAGTGCCTCGATGGCGTAGGCGCCTCCCAGCGGATCCACCGTATTGGTGACGCCAGACTCGTGGGCAATGATTTGCTGAGTACGGAGCGCGATGGTTACCGCGTGTTCGCTGGGCAGCGCCAGCGCTTCGTCCAGACTGTTGGTATGCAGCGACTGGGTACCTCCCAGCACCGCTGCCAGCGCCTGGATAGCCACCCTCACAATGTTCATCTCCGGCTGCTGGGCAGTCAGGGAACAGCCCGCTGTCTGAGTATGGAAGCGCAGCCACCAG
The DNA here is from genome assembly GCA_026418995.1 of Anaerolineae bacterium. GTDB lineage: Bacteria > Chloroflexota > Anaerolineae > B4-G1 > B4-G1 > JAOAAG01. The sequence goes on along the minus strand of JAOAAG010000220.1, from coordinate 2,930 downwards.
GAACGCGGATTCTTAGCGCCAAAGGTCTCGCGCATCTCGCGCGCCCAGATGCGCCGGGCGGCGCGGAATTTGGCGACCTCTTCAAGAAAATCGTTGTGGCAGTTGAAAAAGAAGGAGAGGCGGGGTGCAAAGGTGTCTATATCCAGTCCGCGTTTCAGTGCCCAGCGCACATATTCCATGCCATCGGCCAGGGTGAAAGCCAGTTCCTGGACTGCCGTCGCCCCGGCCTCGCGGATATGGTAGCCGGAAATGGAAATGGTATTCCACTGAGGCAGGTATTTACTGCCGAACTCGATCGTATCGGTGACCAGCCGCATAGATGGCTCAGGGGGAAAGATGTACTCTTTCTGCGCGATGTATTCTTTGAGGATATCGTTCTGGATGGTGCCGCCCAGCCTGTGCATCGGCTCCCCCTGTTTCTCGGCAGTGACGATGTACATGGCCCACAGGACGGCCGCCGGAGAGTTAATGGTCATCGAAGTGGTCACTTTGTCCAAGGGGATGCCGTCGAAGAGTATTTCCATATCGCGCAGGGAAGAGACGGCCACGCCGCATTTGCCGAACTCTCCCTCGGCCTCAGGGGCGTCGGTGTCGTAGCCCATCAGGGTGGGCATATCGAACGCCACTGAGAGGCCCGTCTGCCCCTGCTCCAGCAGGTATTTGAAGCGGGCGTTGGTCTCCTCAGCGGTGCCATACCCGGCGAACATACGCATGGTCCACAGCCTGCCCCGGTACATCGTCGGGTGGATGCCCCTGGTGAAGGGGTACTCGCCAGGAAAGCCTAGTTTCTCCACATACTCCCCTTGGACATCCAGTGGGGTGTACAGCCGCTGGATCAGCTCACCGGAGGTGGTGGTGAACGTTGCATACCGTTCGGATTGACGCTCCAGCGCCTGCTTGAGAGTCTCGGCTTCCCATTGCTGGTACCTGCGGCGAAGCTCGTCATCCATTTTGCCCCCGGTCGAAGGAGCCACCTGGAGATCGGTCGTGCTATGGCCGCCCCATGCCAATGATTTGTTTGACCGCTGTCAGCACCCCAAGGGCAGCGGCCAGGGCCTTACTGGGTTGTACAGGGGGCAGTATTTCCTGCCCTTTCTCATCCACCTGAATGGGGATGGATTTGAGGTAGAGGTAGGCCACCCCGACGCCCAGGAGTGCTCCCAGCACCCCACCCAGGATCATAATGCGCGTCCGCAGATTCATCGGTCACCTCCTGAAAACCTCGCGATGACGGTCACCCAGCCCCGCAACCTGGCCGCAGCAGTGTGCAAGGCCAGTATGGGACGGACCAAGATGGCCATGAAGAGCCTGACGTAAGCTTGCCCCAACTCAAGGTACGCCCTCACCAGTCCGAGCCAGGAGGGGAGGCGATCGTGTCGCAACAACTGCCCCAGCCCGTACACCAGTCCGCCACACAGCGCCAGAGGCAGCAACGCTACCAGGAAAGCCTCGGCGGCAAGTAGAATGAGCGCCAGATCGCGTAACCAGGTCATCGCTGCCCCCGACCCGCTTCAGGTGAGCAGAAATGCCATCACGACCAGGAAGATGAGCATGAACACGGCAGTGATGCCGATGCGCTTCAGGTCGGCGATGACGTAACGGTACTCTTCCTCCAGGTCAGACATATCTGGCACAGGTTGCACAGGCGCCGCTTTGGGGGCTTCCTTTGCTCCGGGCAACACTCGCTGAGAGGGCGAAAGATATGGACGACGGGTTTTCCTGGTCATTCACTCTCCTTTCAAGTCTACTCTCCTGCAGGTTGGCATAGGCTACTGATACAGACCGGACCGATAGCGACAGTACCCTTTGGGCCTGGGAAGTATGCCTGGACCCGCGGATGGTGAGCAGATCATAATGTCTCATCCGCTGTGATGGGCATCATTACCAGTCCGCTGATGACTTTGGGATAAAAGTCGGTGGACTTCTGGGGCATCCTCTCACCTGCAGCAGTACACGCGCGCACCTGCTCGATACGCGTGGGGTTCATCAGCAGCAGGAAGCGAGCCACACCCTTATCCACGGCCTCATAGCCGGGCTGTGGGTTGCGCAGGTAATCAATATGCTCCTTGCGCTCGACGGCTGCTTTATCAATGCCAAGTACCCGCTCGATGAAGAGCTCATGCAGCACCGTGACATCCAGCGTGCGCCAGGCGGGAGCGCGATCGGGCAGCAGCCGCTCCAGCACTCCGGGGTCCCGCAGTGTAAGGAGGGCGTACTCCCCGTCGTAGAGGCCGAAACTGATACGCTCAGGAGGTGCCTCTCTCAGCAGCGCTTCCATAGTGGTCCTGTCCGCGACCGGCTGCACGTCGAAGTATTCCCACGCCCTGGCCCTGGCCTCTGCTCCGCTCATTCGCTCGTAGGAATGAATGAGGCGATGGGTGGGCAGGATCACCAGGCCGGGGTCGCTCATGCTGACGAGGGTGACCATAGTGTAATTGAAGGCAGCAGTCTCAGGGTGATGCGGGTACTTCTGCCGCATCTCGTCGCGGAAGTTCAGGGCGGTCTCGTAGCGGTGGTGCCCATCGGCGATGATCAGGCTGCGCTTCGGCGCCATTTCTTCAACGATGGCAGCGATAAGCGCAGGATCGTCCACCGCCCAGAACCGCTGTTCGACCTCACTCTCGATCACTTGCTCGCAGGCCACCAGAGGGGTGTGGCGTTCCAGATAGGGTTGGAGGAGCAAGTTGAGCTGGTTATTCTCGTCTGGGTAAAGGACAAAGATATGTTCCCATGCCATCTCGGTGGCGCGGGTGAGGAGCAATCTGTCGAGCTTGGGGGCGGAGAGGGTGCGCTCGTGAGGGAGGATCACTCCCTCGTCGAAGCGGGTCAATTCCAGCGCGGCACAGATACCGCGCCTGGTGCGCTTTTCCCCGGTCGGTGCGGTATACGTCTGCTCAAGCACATAGAGCACCTGTCTCTTATACACATCT
>JAOAAG010000308.1 GCA_026418995.1 Anaerolineae bacterium | reverse complement strand
GAATACGTCATAGGTTCCTCCTTCTCGATAGTTTCACGTGTGCTATACACTGCTTCGCAAGGTCTCTTGCAGCTTGATCTACATAGTGCTGGCGGCATGCCCGTTAAAGCGCAGGATACCTCCAGAGGCAGATGTGTCAGGTGTGTGCCGGGCCACACGCACAAGCTCCATCCTCCGTTTTATGTTTCGCTGTGCAGTGTGGGCATAGGCAGGCCGGGATAACCGTTGCGGTTTCTACTGGCCCCAGGATTGCGCCCAACAGTCGCTCTATGTGTTGAGTGGCCAGGCGGTAGTAGACAAACCAACCCTCTTTGTAACACTCGATCACTCCGGCCTCTCGCAGTACCCGCAACTGTTGTGAAACGTAGGGCTGAGGCTGGCTCAGGAGTGCTTGCAAATGGCAAACACATGCCTCACCCCTGCGCAATTCATCAAGGATGCGCAACCGGGCCGGGTGTGCCAGGAGTCGTAATAGTCGAACAACTTGACCGTATGAAGTGCCTTTCAACTTTGATGCCGCATATATGCAGAAGTTTGCATATGATATACCAAAAATCACACCTGTCAAGCCCTGATTCTCAGGAAGCTCACAAGCTCACTCCAGACTTGACAAAGCCGGGTTGTATGCTAATATATAAACAGGCTTTTATTAAACGGTGTTTTACTCTTCGGGTGAGCGAGTTGGCTGCTACCTGAGGGGTTCAGGAGGGGCGTATGCTAAAAACCCAGCGGCAGCCGCCGGATGCGGAGTTACGGGAGATGGCACGCTATTTCTATGCGCTGAAGGATATCCTGCGCCTGCGTATCCTGGTCACTCTCGGCGACAGGGAGATGACGGTGACCGAACTGGCGCAGGAGTTACGCATCAGCCAGCCGCTGGTCTCCTTTCATCTGCGGCCGTTGCGTGTGCTGGGCCTGGTCCAGGTGAGACGGGTGGGCCGTGAGGTGTTCTATTCGGTGAATGTAGCAGAAATTCAACGGCGACAGGATGAATTTATGAATTTGCTGACGCGGGCAAAAATCTAATGTCGAGGAGGATATCGAAAAATGGGTAACAAAAAGGTACGTGTGGCAATCGTGGGTGTTGGTAATTGTGCAGCGGCACTGGTCCAGGGTGTGTACTTCTATAGAAATGCACCGGAGGACACCTTCATCCCGGGATTGATGCACGTTAACCTGGGGGGGTATCACGTGGGGGACATCGAGTTCACTGCTGCCTTCGACGTGGATAAGAACAAAGTGGGGCTTGATCTGGCAGAGGCGATCTGGCAGCCACCGAATAACACCATCAAGTTCGCTGACGTGCCCCCTCTGGGTGTGAAAGTCAGCCGGGGCATGACTCACGATGGTCTGGGCAAGTATTTATCGCAGGTGATTACCAAAGCGCCTGGCCCCACTGACAACATTGTGCGCATTCTGAAGGACACTGGCACCGACGTGGTGGTGAACTTTCTGCCTGTCGGTAGCGAGATGGCGACCAAGTGGTATGTGGAGCAGGTGCTTGACGCGGGCTGCGGGTTTGTCAACTGCATCCCCGTATTTATTGCCCGCGAGGCGTATTGGCAAAAGCGCTTCAGAGAACGCGGCCTCCCTGTCATCGGGGACGATATCAAGAGCCAGGTGGGCGCCACAATCGTCCATCGTGTCTTGACCCATCTCTTCCGTGAGCGCGGTGTGCGGCTCGATCGCACCTATCAGCTTAATTTCGGCGGCAACATGGATTTCTACAATATGCTGGAACGGGAGCGGTTGGAGTCCAAGAAGATTTCCAAGATGCAAGCGGTGACCAGCCAACTGGACTACGAGCTGCCGCCGGCGAATGTGCACATAGGCCCTTCGGACTACGTCCCCTGGCTGACCGATCGCAAGTTCTGTTACATCCAGATGGAAGGGACGACGTTCGGCGAGGTGCCCTTAAGGCTGGAGCTCAAGCTGGAGGTATGGGATAGTCCCAATTCGGCCGGTGTGGTGATAGACGCGGTGCGTTGCTGTAAACTGGCGCTCGACCGCAAGCTGAGCGGGGCCATCATCGAACCCTCAGCCTATTTTATGAAATCACCCCCGGTCCAGTTCACCGACGACGAGGCGAGAAGGAAATTGGAGGCCTTTATCGGCGGGTCAGGGAGCGATGAGTAGCACTCAGGGAGTAGAGGTCAAAAGGCAGGTCAAGCGAAAGCCGCAGCAGACGCAGTGGGAATCCTTCACCGACTGGGCGCGGGAGCGGGCGGGCGTAATCATCATCCCCGTCGCGGCCGCGCTCGGCCGATTGGGCCTCCATCCCAACACACTCACTCTCATCGGGATGGGGTTGCAGCTTGGCGTCGCTATGGTGCTGGGATGGGGTCACATCGTGCTGGGGGGCTGGTTGCTCCTGGCCATCGCCCCGGTGGATGCCCTGGACGGCGCACTGGCACGGCTGCAGGGCAGGCAGAGCCGTTTCGGCGCTTTCCTCGATTCGACGCTGGACCGCATCGCCGATGCCGGCCTGATTATCGGGCTGATCGCTCACTTCCTGCGCCAGGAGGCCTACACCGAGGTTTTTTTGCTCCTGGTCGCGCAGGTTGCGGTGCTGATGGTCAGCTATACACGGGCACGGGCGGAGGCGCTGGGCTTTCCCTGTAAGGTCGGTCTGCTCACGCGCCTGGAACGGATCCTGCTCATCGGCGTCTTCTGTGCTCTGGGGTGGCCTACCGTGTTGGCGTGGGTCCTGACAGTCCTGTCGGTGTTCACTGTGGTGCAGCGTGTGCTGTATGTGTACGCTCTGGCGCGACAGGCGGACGGTAGGTGACGGTCAGGCGATGTTCAGGTGACGGTCACTTTCAAAGTGACCGTCACCTGAACTCAACATTGAGGCATGCGATGGATCGGATACGCGCTTTCATCGCCATTCCTTTGCCTGCTCTGCTGTTGGGAGAGCTGGCTTCTTTGCAGCGGCGGCTGGAGGACCAAATGCCTCCCCGCTGTGTGCGCTGGGTGCGGCCTGAGGGTATCCACCTGACACTTAAGTTCCTCGGAGATACCCCTGTGGACAGGCTGCCTGACATCGGGCGGGCTTTGAAGAGCATTGCCCAGGACTTCCCCCGCCACACGTTTGCCGTCGCGGGGATGGGGTGTTTTCCTGATCTCCGTCGTCCCCGGGTGGTCTGGGTTGGTGTGCGCGATGTTGACGGCCACCTCGGGTCCCTTCAGAAGGCTGTGGAGGAGGCGATGATTCCTTTCGGCTTCGCGCGTGAGGGGCGGGCCTTTACCCCTCACCTGACGCTGGGACGGGTGGGCGAGCGAGTCTCCTCCAGGGATGTGGCAAGGGTAGGAGAAGTGGTGGCGGCGACCGAGGCGGGCTTGCTGGGAGAGGTGACCGCCGACCGCTTCGCGCTCTTCCGCAGTGAGCTGAAACCGACCGGAGCGGAGTATACGGTGCTGGAAGAGTTCCCACTGCGAGGAGGGTAAGCGCGATGTTCCAGGGCCTGCTCATCGCCGTGGTGGGAGGGTCAACGGCCACGCCGGAAGAGAGCGCCTGCGCCGAAAGGGTGGGGGAGGCCCTGGCCCGCGCCGGGGCGGTACTGGTGTGCGGTGGTCTGGGCGGTGTGATGGAAGCAGCCTGTCGGGGGGCTAAATCAGCCGGTGGCCTCACTATCGGCATCCTGCCCGGCACGGCAAGAGAGCAGGCTAACCGCTACGTGGATATCCCCATCGTCACCGGGATGGGGGAGGCGCGTAATGTTATCATCGTCCGCTCTGCTCAGGCGGTGATCGCGGTCGGGGGAGGTTACGGTACGTTGAGCGAGATTGCGCTGGCGCTTGCCTTCGGTATCCCGGTGATCGGCCTGGAGACCTGGCAACTGGCGCGGGAAGGGCACCCCGCGCCGCCCATCGTCTACGCCTCCACACCAGAGGAGGCAGTGGAGCTTGCTTTAGCAGCAGCCAGACGTGCCACCTGAGCGCAAGCCCCCCTTCAGCTTTGAACTGTGTGCCACTGCTGGCCGTGCCCGTGCTGGCCTGTTCCATACTCCCCACGGCGTAGTGCCCACACCGGTGTTTATGCCCGTGGGCACACAGGCCACCGTGAAGGCGGTCTCCCCCCGCGACCTGCGCGAGCTGGGCGCGACGATGATCCTCGCCAACACGTACCACCTCTACTTGCGGCCTGGCGACGAGCGCATTGCCAGGCTCGGCGGGTTACACCAGTTTATGGCCTGGCATGGCCCCATCCTCACCGACTCGGGCGGGTTCCAGGTCTTTAGCCTGGCCCCCAGGCGTAAGGTGGATGCCGATGGTGTGACCTTCCGCTCCCATCTGGACGGTTCCGAGCACCGCTTCACTCCGGAGAAGGTCATTGCCATCCAGGAAAATCTGGGCGCCGATGTGATTGTGTGCCTCGATGAGTGTGCTGCCCCCTACGACTATGAATACAACCGCCAGGCACTGGCTCGCACACACAGTTGGGCGGAAAGGTGCAAGGCGGCTAAAACCCGCCGGGATCAGGCCCTCTTCGGCATCGTGCAGGGAGGCATCTTCCTTGATCTGCGGGAGGAGTCGGCCCGCTTTTTGACCGCGCTCGGCTTCGACGGCTATGCCATTGGCGGACTGAGCGTCGGCGAGACAAAGGAAGAGATGCATGCTGTGCTGGACCTGCTCGACACGCTGCTCCCCGCCGACCGGCCGCGCTATCTGATGGGGGTCGGCACGCCACAGGATATGCTCGCCTGCGTGGCCAGGGGCATTGACATGTTCGACTGTGTGCTGCCCACGCGCACAGCCCGCAACGGGAGCGCGCTGACCCGCGCTGGGCGCATTAACCTGCGCAATGCCCGTTTCGCCGACGACCCGGCGCCGCTGGAGGAAGGGTGCTCCTGTTACACCTGCACCCATTTCAGCCGTGCCTATCTCCGCCATCTCACTATGGCGAACGAAATCCTCGGTCATCATCTGCTTACCCTGCACAATCTCCATCTGATGCTCACCCTCGCTAACGAAATGCGCGTGGCAATTCTGGAGGGGCGCTTTGAAGAATATCGGATGAGTGCTATACTTGCGGAGGAGAGTTGACGATGAGCGCGTTTGAAACATGGCATCCAGCAGTGCAGGCGCTGTGTGCTACGCTGTTCACCTGGTTCCTGACCGCACTGGGGGCCGGGCTGGTCTTCTTCTTCAAGAGCATCAGGAGGCAGGTGCTGGACGGGATGTTGGGGTTCGCCGCCGGCGTGATGGTCGCGGCCAGTTTCTGGTCGCTGCTGGAGCCGGCGATTGAACTGGCACAGGAGACGGGCGGGTTGCCCGCCTGGGTTCAGGCGACGGTCGGGTTTCTGCTGGGGGGCGGTTTTCTGTGGCTGATAGACCGGCTGCTCCCGCACCTGCATCTGGGGTTTCCTGTTGGGGAAGCGGAAGGCATCAAGACCCCCTGGCATAGAAGCATTCTGCTGGTCCTGGCGATCACTCTGCATAACATCCCGGAAGGGCTGGCCGTGGGCGTTGCTTTCGGAGCCTTGAGCGCTGGTGTGCCCTCGGCGACGCTGGCTGGTGCGCTGGCATTGGCGCTGGGCATCGGTATTCAGAATTTCCCCGAAGGGACGGCCGTCTCCGTCCCATTGCGGCGGGAGGGTTTTTCCCGCTTGAAGAGCTTCTGGTACGGGCAGCTTTCGGGGATGGTTGAGCCGCTGGCCGGCGTGCTGGGTGCACTGGCCGCGATGGCAACGCGCCCGCTGCTCCCTTACACGCTGTCCTTCGCCGCCGGCGCTATGATTTACGTCGTGGTCGAGGAGTTGATACCGGAGTCGCAGTTGAATCGAGAGACGGATATCGCCACCATCGGTGCTCTGTTAGGATTCGTGGTGATGATGACGCTGGATGTAGCCCTGGGGTGATTCGACCTACCCCCCGCAGGCTTGAGGGTGCACCCCGACCGGCGGGAGGGTGAGTAGTTGTGCCATGGGTAGGAGGTCAGGATGGAACTTTTGCTCTCGGCGATCTCGTCTGGTGGGTTGGCCGGGATGGCCAATCAGTATATGTGTCTCCTGATTCTGGCGGTGGCGGCCAGGCTCGACCTGATCAAACTCGCGGCGCCGGTCGGGTTTATGGAGTCGTGGTGGTTTATCGCCGTCGTGGCCCTGTTCTGGATTTTGACGGTGCTGCCGGCTTACAGTACACTGCTCAGCCCCGGGGTGATGAATGTGGTCAACGCGATCACCAACTTGCTCAGCGGATTCGTGGTGCCTATCTCTGGAGCGTTGCTGACGCTCGCCTCTGTTGGCGTCATCGCGGAGATGCACCCGGAGCTTTATCACCTGCTTGAGACACTGCGCATTTTCTCCCCGGATGGCAAGTCGGTGGGGCTGGTCGGCTGGATGGTGGCAGGCGGGGGTGCGTTAACTGCCACGGCGCTTACCGGAGCCAGGTTTCTGGCCAAGCCTGCGGTCAGCACTGCTACGGGGAGTGTCGCTTCTGTCTCCGCGCCCGCCTATGCCACGCTGGAGAACGCGGGAGCGGTGCTTTTGATGGCACTGGCCTACGTTCTGGTGCGGGTCAACCCCTGGCTGGTGGTCGGGCTGCTGGCGGTGATGGCGCTGACCACGCTGGCGATACTGGTGTGGGCGGTGTATCAGTTGTGGAAGCTGGGCAAGGGCATTGGTCGGCTGGTGCGCATGATCGAGACCCATCCCCGCGCCGGGCTGGCGGTAGTGGCGGAGTTCCTGGTCTGGGGATGGGGCAGGCTGCTATGGGGAGAATGGGCCGGCGGACTGGCGCGCTTTGTCCTTTGGGCGCTGTGGTTGATAACGGTGCTGTTCGCACTGCCGGCGCTCGGGGCGGGCCTGGCAGCCCTGCTGGCGGCCGTGCCGCCGCTGGCATTCGTCGCCTCGCTGCTGATGATGGCGGTGGAGGTGGCGAGTGTGGTGGTAGGGCTGTACATTGGCCTCAGGGGTGCCGGCTCGCTGATGGCACAGCTTCAGGAGCGGGTGGTGGCTGTCGCCTAACGCTTGCTGCGCTTTGATTTCGACTGTCCGCCTCGATACGGCGGCGCGAGGATGGCGAAGAGGGTGCAGCGGGTGACGTCCAGCATGCGCGTGGCCAGGCGCTGATCCAGTTCCTCGATAGGCACAGCGGTCGTAATCACGGTGGGCAGGCAGGCGTTGTAGCGGTAGTCGAAAATCTGGTATAGCTTCTCCCGCGCCCAGGGCGTGGCCGATTCAGTCCCCAGGTCGTCGAGGACGAGCAGCGGGGCGCGACGTACCTCCTCGAAGCGCTGGTCGAACGACACCGTGCTGTGCGGGGTAAAGGTGGCCCGCAGATGGTCAAGGAGGTCGGGGACGACGACGAATAAGACCGCACGCCCTTGCTCGGCGCAATAGTTGGCGATGGCCGCTGCCAGGTGCGGCTTGCCGACGCCGTAGGGGCCGGTGAATGCTAGCCACCCCTGGGGGTTGGCGGCGAATTTACGTGCCAGTTTGACGGCACGGGCCAGGTTCTCCTCTTCCTCAGGCGGCAGTTCCCCCTTACGCAAATCGAACGTGGCGAAGGTTTGATGGGCATGCAGGCGCAGGCTGCTCAGGTCGGACTGATCCTGCGCTACTCCCGCCCGCCGGTAGTCGGGAGCGATGATGGAGACAATGCGGCTCAGGTCGGGGTCACCCAGCCGGGAGCGCAGGCGCAGGGGGATCTCGTCCAGTTCGTTGTTGGTGGTGATCACGGTCGGCAGGCGGGCATTGTAGCGATAGTTGAAGATCTGGAACAGCTTCTCCTGTGCCCAGGGGGTGCCGCTTTCGGTGCCCAGGTCGTCGAGGATGAGGATCGGCGCGGTACGGATTTCCTCAAAGCGGGTGCTGTAACGCGCCGGGCTGGAGGGGGCGAAGGTGGCCCGCAGGTAGTCCAGCAGGTCAGGGACAGTGACGAAGAGTACCGGCTGTCCATGCTCGACGCAGTAATTGGCGATGGCAGCCGCCAGGTGGGTCTTGCCACATCCGTACCCTCCCTTCAATACCAGCCAGCCCTCCGGTTTGAGGGCGAACTCCCGTGCCTCCTGGTAGGCCCAGCGTAAGTTAGCTTGCTGTTCGGGCGTCAGTCCTCGTCCCTCCGGGACGAAGGTGTCGAAAGTCATGTGGGAGAGAGCGTCCAACTGGCTCAGCGAGCGGAGCGCCTCTGCACGCCGTTGTGTCAGTTCAGCCAGTCGGCAGGAGCAGGGGAGCAGTTTGCCGAAATCGGGGTGGTCAATCGGGACATCCGCCCTCAGGTAGCCCAGCCCTTTGCAGAATGGGCATTCCGCCGGTCTCGCCTCGGCCGCAGGGTCCCGGCCCGGCGTCTCCTGCTCAGTGCTCGATGTACTCGCCGTACTTTCCCTCAATATATCTTCTCCGATCCTCTTCACGAGTTCGTCGAGCCGTTTCATCCCCCCTCCCCTCAGCGCGCCAGCGCTCCAGGATGGCGCGTATATAGCTCCATTTGCGCACGTTCTGAGCGATTGCTTGCTGGAAAGCCTCCTCGATCCATTCGGACGGATACTCCTGCTCGGCCTGGCGCAGTTCTTCGGTGATGAGCGGTGTGAGCAGGCCGATATTTTGCTCGTAGAGCGTGAAGATGTTCGGTCGTTCGGTCCTCTCCAGGTCGGTGGGCCACTCGCCGCGCGCTATCATCTCAGCGGCGGCACGTCCTTTAGGCGTGTTGGCGAAATAAAGCTCCTCGGGGGTCTCAATCCGCAGCAGGGTGCCGCGCGCGACGGCGCGTTCCAGCGCCTGCGCCAGCGTTTCCAGAGGCGATGGCCCGATCCCGCTCAAGGATGTCAGGAGCACGGTGTCCGCCATTAACTCGCTCCGGCGAACGCAGCGCACTTTGCCGGGGTGTCTTTCCAGGCGCCAGAATACGTGGAGTGTAACTTTGAGTTCGGCCAGGTCGTCAATGATGGGAATGAGCTCGGTGAACACGGGCTCCGGAAGGCTAACGTGACGTACCCGACCGGTCGGGAAGCCGCTGAATATCCTCATATGGCAAGTTCGCAAGTCTCAGAACTGCACCTGGCGTGTCTCGGCGTCGAGGAACTGGGCCAGGCGGTTGCGGAAGAAGAGCTGCACGGTGCCGGTGGGGCCATTGCGGTGCTTAGCGACGATGATGTCGGCGATGTGCTGCCGTTCGGTCTCTGGGTGGTATAGCTCGTCACGGTAGATGAACATCACGACGTCTGCGTCCTGCTCCAAACTGCCGCTTTCCCTCAGGTC
>JAOAAG010000091.1 GCA_026418995.1 Anaerolineae bacterium | reverse complement strand
CGCAACGCCTCCACCGGCGCCTCTCTCTGGACCTTTCCGGGCGACGGTAGCCCCATCCGCCACTCCGCTGGCGTGATGAGCGACACGGTGGTCTTCAGCACCCACGCGGGGAACACCTTTGCGCTGAACGCGGCCGATGGCCGCTTGCGCTGGCAGCGCTACACCGGTCCCAGCGCCACCGCGCCGCTGATGGACCCCTCGCGCGGGTGGGTTTACGTTGCCTCCACCAGTGGCACCCTCACCGCGCTGCGCCGGTCGGACGGCGCGGTGATGTGGCAACACCAGTCCGATGCCCCCATCCTCACCACCCCCGCGCTCAGCCGGGATGGGTCGCTGGTCTTTGCGGGCAACGAGGCCATCTATGCCTTCGCCGTGGATGCCAGCACCGGCGCGCTGAGGTGGGAGACCCGCCTCTACGGCCAGAGCCTGGCCGACCGCTACCCCGTCGTGGTGAGCGATGTGGTGATTTACCGCTCCCAGCCGGTATACTCGTTCCACCTCCTGCTCCACGAAGGGGACGACGTTATGGATCAGGCTGGCGCCGTCAACCCCGATTGGGCCGCCGACTGGGCCAACGTCAGGCCACACATCCTCAACTATCTGACCGCCCAGCCTGCCAGACAGACCTTCTTTGTGCTGCATGCCAGCACCGGTATCACCCGCGGCGTCGCGCCGGTGCTCTACACCTTCGGCAACAACGACATCCCCGGCACCCCCGTTGTGCGCGACAACAGCCTCTACCTGATCTACCGTGCCCGTCATGGCATCCAGACCGACGGCGGCGCGGTGCATGTCACGACCCGCTACGACGGCGAACTCGGCCGGATGAACCTGAGCACGCTCGACATTGTCGGCCTGCGGCAGAGCAACTATCCCGCGTACAACTATGAGTTCCGCGCCACCTCCGACGAGCCGACGATCCTGACGATGGGCGGCGATATCCTCTGGGCCGACAACTGGGAGCGGCTGGGGGGGATCAACGTCAGCACCGGCCAGTTGATCCACGTTGGTGGCGTCTCTAACTACTGGCCCGAATGCGGCGCGAACTGCGGTCCGGGCACCCCCAATCCGTTCTTCCCGTTGAGCGGCAACCCTGCGGACCCGGACTATCCCTTCCCCGATCCCCGCGTCAACGAGGGCCACCAGCGTGGCGGCGTAGTCATCGCCAACAATATGCTCTACTGGCGGGTGATCGAGGGCGGGTTGGCCGGCATCTCTCACCGCACAGGCGCTTCCTGTCCCGCGCCTCTCGTCTACACCCACACCGTTGTCAGCGGGCTGACCCCGTACACGCCCCCGCCTCCCCCGGCCCCGGTCACGCGCCCGTTGACCGATTACGTCACGCTCGACCTCACAGCACCGGTCACCGATCCGCCCGCTGACCTGGTGGAGCGCTTGCGCGCGGAGGTGCGCGATCTGGTGACCGCTGGCGATCACCTGATGCCGTTCTACCTGGAACGTGGTTTCACCAACTCGGCTCTCTGGCCGTACAACGTCTATGTGGATTCCCCTCCGCCGTATGTGACCTACCGGAGCACCGGCAATATCTACTGGCACGATCCTGGTGAGCTCCTCTATACACTGGCGCTGGCCTATCCTTATCTGGACGCTTCGTTGCAGGCCCAGGTCCGGGACTATGTGGTCGCCGAGATGGAACGCTATCCTCCGCTGGAGAATCTGGCCTGTTGCCTGGGGCCGGATTGGCTGAGCCAGGGCGTGCCACGCGAGCGTTACACCGTTCCCTTCCGGGATGAGCTGAACGCCTGGCCGCCGCCAGCAGCCCATATTTCCGCCATCTATGCGCTGTGGCTGTGGTCCAAAAACACCGGCGACTGGTCTTATGCCCAGGCGCACTGGAATGACATCACCGCTCTGTTCAACGCGCGGCGCAACTCGATGGACTATTACGCCGACATCGCCGGTGCCATCGGCTACTACCGCCTGGCCGATCACTTTGGCTACGCCGCAGCCCGGCAGGCCGGGTTACAGGCGGCGGTCGGTGCGATGCAGGCCGGGCTGGATTTCGACGCCTACCGCGAGCGCGCCGAGGAGGATTACTGGGACCCGCGGGAGATGGCCACCGGCTGGTACGCGCCGGTGTTCTTTGGCCTGAAACCGGAGATTGGCCTCTATCTGCGCGAGCGCCTGGGTGCCCAGGCGCGAGCGTACCTGCTCTCCAAAGAGACGGGGAACGGCCTGCGCTGGTGGTATCTGACCCGCGTCGGGGCGCATGCCGAGGTCGGCGAAACATCCTATGTCGCGCCCAACGCTGCCTGGTCCCACTTCCTGGCCCACGCCTACATCCTGGGCGAGCGCCAGGAGACCCTGCGCCGCTGGCTGGATCGCCCCTGGGGCCGCGGCGACCTCTACTCCATCCAGAAGATTGTGGCGACCATTCAGGCCCCGCCCGAACAGCCCGATTTCAGCACCAGCGCCAAAATTCCCTCGGCGTTTCTCCCCCGAACCGGCGATGTGCTCACTTACACGATTCTCATCCGCAACACTGGCCGGCTGCTGACCGAAACCGTCTATATGACCGATACGGTGCCGGCCGGGCTGACCTACGTTCCGGGAAGCCTCACCGCCACGCTGGGCATACCGGATGCCTCCGCGGCGCCGGTGCTGCGCTGGCGCGGGGTGCTCTCTCCGACCCGTGCCGTGACGGTGACCTACCGGGTCACGGTGACCGCGCCGGCGGGCGTCGGGCGGTTC
>JAOAAG010000371.1 GCA_026418995.1 Anaerolineae bacterium | reverse complement strand
ACGCTATCATCACCACGGTGTGGGGGTGGGTCTATTTGCTGATGGCGGTTCTGGCGCTGGCCGGACACGCGTGGCCGGAGCAGGCGCTCTTCTGGACAGTGGTCCGCAACCTGCTGCTGATCCCAGCGTTTGCGTTCACTGCGTGGTTCCAAAAGTGGTATCCGGCGCGGGGATAAATGGCTCGAGGCCCAGGAGCGCAACCCTTGTGTGCTCGCGATTCCACGCACACAAACCGCAATGGGGTGAAGCTGCTCCCATTGTCAAGCCCCAGTTGCCGTATCCTGGCTTTGGGGTATACTTTTACCAGGCCCGTCGCTCAAAGGCACGTGCCGAGATTGTGGAGGATACCTGGCTGCGGTGACAGCGCAGTCCTTTGGGACGACTTTACGATAGAGAGGGGGTGTCTATGGAGATCGTTCATGCAGGTAGCGACTATGCACTGCAGCGCGCTATCGAGGTTTTGGAGGCCGGGGGATTGGTGGCCTTTCCCACCGACACCGTGTACGGCCTGGCCGCCAAGCCGTGGGATGTCGCGGCTGTGGCCCGTATATACGAGGCCAAGTGCCGCCCGGCTGAGCGGGCCATTCCTCTCCTCTTATCCGATGCCGGTCAGCTCGAGCGGGTGGCCGTCGTGACGCCCCAGATGCGACAGCAGCTCGATCTGTTGATTGACCGCTTCTGGCCTGGCGGGCTGACGCTGGTGCTGCCTAAGAGTGAGGTAGTGCCGGAGATAGTGAGCCAGGGGCCGACGGTGGCAGTGCGTGTGCCGGACCTGCCGCTTGCGCTGGCGCTGATCAAGGGGGTACACGGGGTGCTCGCGGTGACCAGCGCCAATATCTCCGGGCAGCCCAGCCCCGTCACCGCCCAGGAGGTAGAGGAGCAACTGGCAGGGCGGATAGATTTGATCATTGACGGTGGGCCGGTACGGGGCGGTGTACCGTCTACCATTCTGGACTGTACAGTGTCGCCGCCCGCGCTGTTACGGCGCGGAGCCATTCCCGAGGAGGCGCTGAGCGCGGTCATCGGCCCTCTCCGCGCCCCTGGGGAGTGAGGCAGGCAGCAAGTGCTCCGTGCTTCGTCCTAGGCCAGCTCTACATTCAGCGCAGAAAGCACCTCGCCAATAGGGTTGATGATGGTAGTGTACTCGGAGCCGGCGAACAGTAGCCCCACTACCCGCCCCTCCATATCCAGCACCGCTGAGCCGGAATCGCCGGGTTTGCTCATCCCATCCGCGACAAGCTGACCCGTAAAGAGTGCCGAGCGGTTATCGTACTGGACGCGCAGGGTAGCTTCGATCTGCGAGATAACCCCTGTAGTGTACCCGGTGGTACGGCCTGTCTTCTGCACCCGCATGCCCAAAGTAGCCTCCCCCGTGCCGATGGGGGCGCCAAGGTAGAGGATTTCGCCCTTCACCAGTTGCGGCGAGAGGGGACGGGCCAGTGCCGCATCCACCCGGTTGACCCCCGGCGTCTGTTTGATCGCCTGAAAACGATGGGAGGACTTGAAAGCACCAGCAACGTAATTCAGCAGGTCGGTGGCCAGTTGGGCGTAGGGGCATTCGGAGGGAGCAGTGCCAAAGTCGAGGGGGACAAAGTCAGCTAGCGTAGCGATGCAATCGTCGGAGCTGCCACCATCAGCCGGGCCTGGCTGAAGGATGGGGTCCCCTATCCGTGCCTCGTTCATATTAGCGAGGACGTGATTGTTGGACAGGATAAAATACTCCCCGCCCCGTCGCACCAGACAGCCGAAGGTGCCGGCAGTGACGCGGTAGTGACCTAGCGAGACCCCTGGCGGCACTGTGGGACGCCAGCGGTCGCGCGGCCCGACCTCGAAGGCCCGGATGACCCCGGTCTCCACCACGTCTGTTTTGATTCCTCCCAGCACACGTGGCACCAGGTCCCGAGCGGACAGGGCGGTCGGGCTTTCTTTGCGCGTCACGGAGACGACGAGGCTCAGCTCATCCGTCAGCATCCCGCCGCTACGTTTATAGCCCACACCTATCCCCACCACGTTGCGTTTGCCGAGCAGTTCGTAGAGATAGGCGTTTTGAATTTCTTTGATCTGCGCAATAATTTGGGTGGTCATTACAAAGCCCTTATGTCACCAACTGCCTGCACGTCCACCGGCATGCCGTCCAGTTCGTGCGGGATCACGTCCTGTGGCGCAAGCTGGTGGAGGGGCACCTTCTTCGTGACCGAGACGACGATAGCCGCCTCCCCGGTCTCCGCTCCGGCGCGTCTCCGCAACCCGATTCCCACCCCCACGACATTGGCCTTACGCATCAGCTCGGCCTCGTGCGCATCTTTGACAGCGCGTAAGCGCTCCAGGTAGCTCTCTTTCATACGTCCTCCAAAAGGTAGTTGGATAGCCTGCACCGATTGCACATCGGTCTCTCCCTGTACCCCGGTACCTCTCCTATATGCTTAAGGTGGTGTCCCCTCTGGCGACGGCAGGGTTATCATCTGCATAACCATAGCCATTTGGGCCCGTGCCATCGCTTCCAGGTGGGTGTCGCCGGCCTCATGGGCCAGCCGCGAGGCCTGCTCCAGGTCGGCGATCGCTCCCAGGCGATCGCCCATATCCAGCAGCACCAGGGAGCGCGTGTAGTAGCCTCGCCCTGAAGAAGGGTCGAGGGCGATGGCTTTTTCCACATCGCTCAGCGCGGCCTCCAGGCGTTTCAAACGCAGCAGGATCATCGTGCGCGAGAGCAGAAACTCGTATTCACTGCCGTAAAGTGACCGCGCCCTGGCAAAGGCCTCCTCTGCTCTCTCCTTGTGGCCCAACTCTGAGCTGAGCACAGCTACCCACAGCCAAGGGCTGGGATCCTCCGGGGTGAGGGCAGCGGCGGCCTGGAATTCGGCCAGCGCTTCCTCCAGCTTCCCCTCTTCTGCGTAGGCCTCGCCGTTCATACTGTGGTGGTAAGCCCGGCGTACTTCGGGCGGGGGAGCGATGAAGCGGTCGTAGATGAACCAGCCGATGAGGAGAAGCACGGCTGCCACGGCCAGACGGATCGCCCAGCGGCGCAGGTTTTGCTTGCGCTCCAGGGCTACCTCTTCATCAAGAAACCACCACCACCGGTCTCGTTCAGGCTGGACCAGGGCTCGTTCCTCTAAGAGAGCCGTCTTTGCTTCACGCAGGAAGCGTGTCTTGCGGTTACGCAGTTGCCCCTTAACGCTCTCAAAACGGACCTGTTCGGCGCGCACGTCCACGCCAAGCGCTTCGAGCTCGGCCAGGGAGGCGGCCGCGCGGTCCATCAGGTGCAGCAGGCTCAGTACTTTGGGACCGCTGCCGCGCAAGGTCGCAAGGATCTTTTCGGACTTATCAAGTGCTTCGCGTACACGGTCTGCAGGTGTGTGCGCTGTGGTAGGGACGAAGAATTTACCTATGGCCATGTTGACTCCGCTCGCACTTCCTCAAGCAGACGCTCTAAACCGGCCTTGACGCGCCGTTGCATCAGCTCAAGTTCTCCTTCGGCGATCGTGAATGGTGAAAGCAGCTCGGCGATCAGCGGCGTATAATCTACCCGCCCCTGCTCGTTCGTGCCAAGTGTACGCACGAGTTGGCGCGCCCGGGCGAGGTAGTCACTCAAAGCGGCGACGGCAGATTGGTCGCATACCGGGCCACGGCCGGGGACGATGCGCGTGTGTGAGAAACGCGGGTGGGTAAGCCTTGCCAGTGTCTCCAGCCAGGCCCTGCTGTCCGGTGTCGCTCCCATAATGGGCGGCGTACCCACGACGACCGTGTCGCCGGCGAAGAGCACATCCTGCTCCGGGAAGTAGACCCACGCACTGTCCGGTGTGGCACCCGCAACATGCTCCACCTTCACCTCGCTGCCCCCCCTGCACAATATCAGGCTGTGGGTAAACATAAGCTCTGGAAGCACCGGGGAGGAAGGGGGCGGAGCGTGATGTGGATAGCGGTGCGCCCAGTTCTCGACGAAAAGTCGCCAGAAGTTCTCGCTGTAGGTGGAGATTTGCATATAAGTGGCCCTGGTGGCAACGATGGGGATTCGCCCATCGTCACTTACGACCCCCGCGCCGAGCAGGCGCTCGGGGTTGCTGTCGGTGAGCACCAGGTAGAGGATCGGCTTTCCCAGGCTGTCGAGTTGTCCACGCCAGGCCTGGGCGTCCTGGGGCAGGGTGGGAGCGTCAACGGCGACGATACCCTCTGGCAACACGATGCAGCCCGCATTGGTGCCGGGACGGCCGGTCGAGACGTACACATTGGGCGCAATGTTGTCCATTGAGCGGCTCGATCTATGCAGAGCACACGGCTCTGGACTCGCATACCGATGGAAGGCGATTATCGTGCTACGATATTATACAGGGAATGGAGTGCGGTGTCCAGCGCTGCGCCGACACGCCGGGGGTCGGTCATCGGGGTGCTACCTTGTGCCAGATGGGGACGGCCCCCGCCCTTGCCTTCCAGCCTGGCGCAGCAGTCGCGGAGCAGGGGCACAACGTCTATGTCCACATCTTCCCCTCTGGCAAAGCACAGGTGGGTCCGCTCGCTGATTGCCATCAGCAGGGCGATGGTACCTGGCCTGCGGGTCAGTGCTAAGGCCAGCGCGCGCAACTCTTCCGGCGGCCTGCCCGGTTGTTCCCAGAGATGGCAGATCACCTGGTATGGCCCAACGGCTACCGCCGAGCCGGCCAGTTCTGTGGCCTCTGCGAGGAGCAACCGCTCGCGTGCCTGACGCAGTTCGTGCAATAACCGCTTTTCCTCTGCCTGCAGACGTTCGATCGTCTGCTCCAGCTCCCAGTAGCCGACGGTGAGTTTGTTTGCCAGGCGCGCGGTGACCTCAAACCTGGCCTGGTAATCGCTGAGGGCACGTCTGCCGCACAGAAATGCGATACGGGTCAGCTCTCCCCGGTACTCCAGGCCAGTGATTTTGACCAGGCCAACCTCCCCGGTACGTGCCACGTGAGTGCCACCACAGGGGCTGATGTCGAAGCGCTCCTCGGGATGGGCCGCCGGCCCGAGGATCTCCACGATACGGATCGGGCCGGCTACGGCGGGCGGACGTCGCAGCGGCAGAGCAGCAAGCTCGGCGGAGGTGACAAAGCGCGTGACGACGGGCCGGTCTTCCCACACTATTTGATTGGTCAGCTCTTCCACCGCTGTGACGGCTTCCTGGCCCAGCCTGGCGCAGGCGATGTCTATCGTGCTGACCTGGGTGCCCAGGTGGAATCCCACGGTATCGGCACCCAGCACGCGCTCGAAGGCAGCAGAGAGGAGGTGCTGCCCGGTGTGTTGCTGCATATGGTCGAAACGACGGGGCCAGTCTATTGCGCCTTCGAGGCGCTCCTCCCTCAGCTCATCTGCCAGAATATGCACGACCGCCCCATCTGATTCTCGCACAGTTACGTCAAGTACGGGAATACCGTTCAGCGCGCCACGGTCCGCTGGCTGGCCTCCTGAGGTGGGGTAGAAGAGGGTTTGATCGAGGATCACGGCAGGGTGACCTTCCCAGCTCAGGCGCTCCCTCACCTGGGCGGTGAAGTGGACACGATAAGGCTCTGTGTAGTACAGGCGTGTAGTCATCTGGAACAGCATCGGATGCAGGACGCAAAGCTCGTCTTGCCTCTTGCTCCTGCTACACCCGTCTGCTGGCCGGCGCTTGAGCGGCTGGGTGATCCATGGGCAGGGTAAAGCGGAAGGTCGCCCCACGGCCGGCTTCGCTCTCCACCCAGATACGCCCACCGTGAGCTTCGACAGCGAGTTTGCAGAAGGCCAGCCCCAGGCCGGTGCCTCGGGTTCCTTCGGCACTTTCCAGCCGCACAAAACGGTCAAAGACGCGCTGCTGGGCCTCCGGCGGGATACCTGGCCCGGTGTCGGTAACAGAGAAGACGATCTCCCGCTCCACTTGCCTGGCCTCCATTTTGATCAATCCCGGTCCGAACGTATACTTGACCGCGTTATCCAGCAGGTTAGTTAAGACGCGCAGGATGATATCCGGGTCGGCTACCACGGTGGGCAGGTCAGGCTCAACGTAGCTTTCCAGCTTCAGGCCCTTATTCAGCGCCAATGGATGAATTTGCTCGAAGGCCTCCTGCATCAGCGCGGCGGGGCTGACGGGGACTTTCTTCAGCTCTGCTTCACCAGCCTCGAAGCGCCCCGTATCCAGGAGCGAGTCAATCAGGCGATACATCTTCTGACCGCTGCGTATGGCGTTGTTGACCAGCTTTTTGAAAGGCAGCGTCTGGTCTCGCTCGACCAGGCCAGTGTACAGCAACTGCAGGCTGCCCATAATGCTGCCCAACGGGTTGCGCAGGTCGTGGATGATCATGTTGATCAGGTTCGTGCGCAATTGCTCGAAGGCCACGCGTTCGGAGATATCGTGGCCGATCCACTGGATGGCCTCGTACCCTCCGTAGTTGATCCGGGTCATCGTCGCTTCCAGGGTACGAAGCTCCTCACCCTCCTCCGTCTGGATAGTCAATTTAAGCTCGGTCTTGAGGCTCTTGCCAGCCCGCACCTGGAGCAAGAGAGTCTGAAATTCCTCCTCGTCTATGCCTGTGACCTGCCAGAAATGGGCATCGGCCAACTCTCCATCGCCGGTAGAGGATTGACTCAAAAGCTCCCTTGCCCGCCGGTTAAAGTTGAGGATTCTCCCATCCGGAGCGAGCACAACGATGGGATCGGAGCTTTCATTGAAGAGGGTTTCGTAGCGCTGCTCGGCCTGTCTGGCCCGCTCATAGAGCCTGGCATTGCGGATGGCGATGGCAGCGATGTCTGCCACGGCCAGCAGCAGCTCCTGGTCTTTCTGAGTAAAGCATCCCGCTGCTGGATTGAGCACCTCGATCACGCCGATGGGCAGGCCTTCGATCTTCACCGGAACGGCAAGCATGGCATGGGTGTAGAAGTCGGTCCGCTCGTCTATAATGGAGTAGAAGCGCGCGTCGGCATGGGCGACCGGGACGATGGTCGGCTCGCCGGTCTGGATGACCCAGCCAGCGATGCCCTGGCCGGGGCGCAGGCGCAGGCCTATCACCTCGTCAGAGGCCTTACCCACGGCGACACGGAAGACAATCTCACCGGTTGCTTCATCCAGCAGGGCCGCCGATGCCGCATCCACCTGGAAATACTCGCGTACCTGGGACATCAGGGAGTGCAGCACGCCGTCCAGGTCGAGCGTGGAGGTGAGCACCCGGCTGGTCTCATGCAGAAAGGTCAGGTCGCGGATCCGCTCCTGAAGACGGTCAATTGCGGACTTCGTCACGGCTGGGGTCATCGGGTATCGAACACTACCTCCTCCCGCCCCTGCAGTTTCTCCAGGACTTTTGCGGTGATCAGCTCCAGATGCCTGGAATTGAGCACAAAATCCATATCGTCCGAAGGCACACTCAACACCGGACAGAGGGAAAACCTGGCGACCCAGGCTTCGTACAGCCTGTTCAGTTGCTCCAGATAGGTCGGCGGGATGTCCCTTTCGTAAGGGCGTCCGCGTCTGCGGATACGCTCCAGAAGCACCGGCACCGAGGCGCGGAGATAGATGATCAGGTCAGGTGGAGGAAGCACGGCAGTGACCACCTCATACAGCTCCCGGTAGCTCCGGTAATCCCGCTCGCTCATCAACCCCTGTTGATACAGATTAGAGGCAAATACCTCAGCATCCTCGTAGACCGTACGGTCCTGAATGACCGAGTTGGCGTGCTGCAGCAATTCCCAATGGTGGCGCAGACGGCGTGAGAGAAAGTAAATTTGGGAATGGAAGCTCCAGCGCTGCATATCCTGGTAGAAGTCGGCCAGGTAGGGGTTATCGTCAACGGCTTCGAGGAATGGCTCCCATCCCAGCCGCTCACTCAGGAGCGCCGCGAGCGTAGACTTCCCTACCCCTATATTCCCGGCAATGGCTACAAAACGCTTCATCACGCAACACGCAACACGCAATACGCAACACGCAATACGCAATACGCAACACGCAATACGCAACACGCCTCAATTGGTACGCGGCAGAGCAACAGTGAACGTACTTCCCCTTCCCACCTCGCTCTCAACCGTGACCGTCCCACCATGCGCCTCGATAATCTCCCAGACCAGTGCCAGGCCTATCCCCATCCCACCGAAGCGACGGCTGGCGCTGCCGTCCACCTGGTAAAAGCGCTCAAAGATGAGGTGGAGGCGGTCCTGGGGAATGCCGATCCCCTCATCCTTTACAGAGGCATACACCCATTGCTCATCGGCCCACGCCCTGATGGTGACGGTGCCGCCATGGGGACTGAACTTGATAGCGTTTTCCACCAGGTGGCCGAAGACTAACTCCAGGCGCTCCCGGTCTCCCCACAACGGGGGCAGGTCGGCGGACAACTCTTCCCGGAATACGATGCCGCTTTTTTCCGCCAGCATCTGGAATCCGGCTATGGCACTGCGCAACAAATCTGCCAGCGAGACCTGGGTGCGCTCCAGGATCATGCGGGGCATGTTTTGGAGCATAGTCAGGTTATGGATCGAGCGTGCCAGTCCGGCCGAGCGCTCGCGAATCGTCTGGAGCACTTCCTGCTGTTTGGGTGACAGCGGTCCCAGGTCGCCCTCCAGCAGCAGCTCGGTGTATCCGCTGATCAGACTGAGAGGAGTGCGCAGCTCGTGGCTCACGTTCTGTACCAACTCTGTGCGCAGGCGCGTCACTTCCTGGAGCTCCCGGTAAGCCTTCAACAACTCGGCAGTCTGGGCTTCAAGTTTCTTGTAGAGCCTGGCATTTTCCAGGGTGACTGCCAGTTGCCCTGCGATGGTAGTGAAGATGCGCATCTCATCCTCGCCAAAGGCGCCAGGCCTGAAGCTCTCGGCCTGCAACACAGCGGTGATGTTGGGTCCGGATTGTACCGGCACGGCCAGGAGAGAGCGCACGGTAGGCTCGCTTGTGGAATCCTGCTCCGGGAATACCCTGCGCGCTGCCGTGTCGTGCACCAGTACAGGTTGACCGGTGAGGTACACCTGTCCCGCCAGGGTATTGGCGATGGGGATCCGGGTCGCCCCGGCTTCCCCCGCCTCAGATGCGTGGGGATAGGCGACCAGGAACCTGCCCTGCTCATCCGGCAGCAGGAAGCCCACCCGCTCCACCCGCAGGGCGCGGTGCAGCGCTTTGACAGTCCTTTCCAGGACAAGATCAAAGTCCAGCGTCGAGGAAGCCGCCAGCATCACCTCCTGGATCAGCAGAGCTTCGCTGAGGCGACGCCTGGTCTCTTTGTATAACCGTGCGTTCTCCAGCGCGACGCCCAATTGGGCAGCGATGGCCTGGAAGAGCTGCAGGTCCTCCTGGTCGAAAGCGTTCACCTGGTAGCTTTCAACGTCCAGGATGGCGACGACGCGGTCCGCAACCTTGACCGGCACCGTCAGCTCGGAGCGGATGCCCGGTGTGACCCCGAAAAAGTAGGGCACCTCACGCACGTCAGGGATGAGCTGGGGCTCTCCGGTGCGGTAGACCATCCCGCTCACGCTTCTATCCAGCGGCACAGCCAGTCCAGGCGGTACTACCTCGGGGCCTTGCAACGAGGAGTGGACATAAAGCGCGGTGCCATCCGAGCTGGGGATAGTGAAAGTGAGCTGATCCAGGCGCAGATGTCTCTTTAATATCTCCATCGCGCGGGCCAGGACCTCGTCGAAGTCAAGCGTGGAGGCGGTGGTCTGCATCAGTTCCTGGAGCAGGCGCGTCTCAGCCAGGCGGCGTTTGGTTTCCTCGAACAGGGCTACGTTTTCTATCGCGATAGCGACCTGGCTGGCGATGCCGGAGAAGAGCTGGCGATCGCTCTCATCGAAAGCATAGGGGCGGTCAGATTGGGCGGAGATGACGCCGATGGTCTTGCCTTTTGAGAGCAGGGGCAGGAGCATCGC
>JAOAAG010000027.1 GCA_026418995.1 Anaerolineae bacterium | reverse complement strand
GTCGCGGCAGGGGGCGTGGATGTAGGTGTGGGCAGGTTTCCGATGCGCTGCCACCAGAATTTGAGGAGCGCTTTCGCAGCTTCCTCATAGTATTCTACGGTCACCCGCCGGGCACCGCTCAACGGCAAATCCACAGTATATACCCTGCTCCCGTCGCTGGGATGCCACTCGTTCAGCACCAGGACGTTGTCCACATAGATCCGGACGCCGTCATCAGCTCTGGCATGGAAGCGATAGAGGCCCGGATCAAACGTCACCTGGCGAGTCCAGCGGGCCGAGAATTTGTCCGCCGGCAGCCCGGCAGCAGGTGCCTTCGTACCCCAGTCGAAGTCCAGTACTGTGTCGTTGCGTACCAAAGCGGGATTCCCGCGCAGCGTAGCGTTAGGCCAGTCCTCTCCCTTCCAATCGGGATAGGACGGGGAGGCGATTTTCTCCCACCACACCTGGATACGCGCGTCACCCGCGTTCTCGTAATACTCCACTTTCAGGCTGTGCGCCCCCTGCACCAGCGCGTACTCCGCGGTCAGCTCGCGGACGCTGCCATCGCGCCAGGAGTCAATGATCAACCAATCGTCTACCCACATGCGCACCCCGTCGTCTACAATGACGCGGAAGCGGTAGGTAGCCCCCTCAAAGGTATACGTGCGCGTCCAGCGGGCCGAGAAGCCATCAGCCGGGATGTTCGCCGCCGGCGAGCCGGTTTTCCAGTCGAAGGCCAGGTTCTCGTCGTTGCGCACGAGCACCGGGTTGCCGCTCAGTGTGCGGTTAGACCAGTATTCGCCCTTCCAGTCCGGGTAAGCGGTCAGCTTTTCCCACCAGACCTTGATAACGGCCTCGCCGCTGCGTTCGTAGTACTCCACGCGCAGGTTGTGTACTCCGGCGGTCATCTTGCGGTCGCTCGTCACTTCCCGCCTGCTGCCGTCCTGCCAGGCGTCAATGACCAGCGCATTATCCACGTACAGCCGCACGCCGTCGTCCACGAGAGCGCGGAAGCGATACAGCCCGTCCTCAAACGTTGCGGTGCGGGTCCAGCGGGCAGAAAAGTTGTCGGCGGGTAAACCACTGCCAGGCGCGCCCTGGCCCCAGGTGAAGTTGATCTCCGCCTCATTCCGCACCAGCGTCGGCGCGCCGGTCAATGTGACGTTGGCGAAGTACTCGCCGTACCAGGCGCCAGCAGAGGTGGGCGTCGGCCGCGGGGTGGGCGATTGGGCCGGCGTTGGCGAAGGCGAGGTGGGCGAGGGCGCCACCGTAGGAACAGGGGAAGCCGTGGGAGAGACAGCGACAACCGGTGTGGGAGAAGGCGTCAGGATGGCGGTCGCGGACGCTGTGGGTGTAGGTGTTTCCGTTACCGAGATAGGCAACATCATTCTGGCCTCACTGGCAGCCGTAGAAGACCAGGCCACGACCGGCACATAACCCGCCCCTACATCGGTGGGCAGGGTAAAAATCGCCACGAAGCGGCCATCTGCCGAGACTGCAGCAGACGCCAGGGCCGAGCGCGTCCCCCCGCTGCCCTCCAGTCCCACGAAGACGGTGTCCCCTGGGGTCCAACCCGTGCCGGTAACGCTGACCGTCCTGCCGGGGCTGCCGGTCTCGGGAGCGATGTGAATGGAGGGTACAGCCAGAGTGGGCATCACGGTGGGGAGCGGCCCGGGGCGGCGGGTCAGGATGAAGGCAGCGCCCGAACAGAGCGCCAGGATCAGCACGCTGCCCACCAGGAACACGACGAACGCTGTTCTGTATTTAGGGTCGTTCACGAGTTTTTCCATTGCACTTTCCTCCTCCATCAACGGGTTTGCTAGCTTTACTACAGACAGCCGGGAGCTGGACGGCTGTCTCACTCCCTCGATTGTAAAACCCTGATGTTACAGACGTATAGCAGGGGTGTTACAGTTCCGCAATATCACCTGGCCGGCAGGCGCACGGTGACCACTGTGCCCTGCCCAACGCGACTGCGCAGCGCGACCTGTCCCCCGTGGCGCAGTACCACGGCACGCACCAGGGCCAACCCCAATCCGCTGCCGGGCGTGCCGCGCGCTCCCTGTCCCCGGTATAGCTCCTCCCACACGTGAGGTAACTCCTCTTCAGGAATGCCCGGGCCGGTATCGGCGACTTCCACGATGACCATCGCGCCATCCTCAAAAGCGCGGAGTTCGATCACGTCCCCGGTACGGGTGAACTTGAGGGCATTGTCCAGCAGGTTATGGATGGTCAGAAAGAGGAGGTCCCGATCGCCGTGGATCACAGGGAGTGGCCAGGGAGCACGGGGCAAGTTGAGGTTCAGGCGCCGCGCTGCGGCTTCCGGCCGTTCACGGGCCAGCGCCAACGCTTCCTCCAAAAGCGCAGTCAGGTCCACCGGGGCATGCTCAATGGGGCGAGTCTCCAGGTCGGCCAGTTTGCGCAGCTCAGCGACCAGGCGGCTGAGGCGCTGGGCCTGGGTCTCCACGCCGACAAACGCCTCGCGCCAGGCTGCATCCGTAGGGGCCTCGGCCAGGTTAGCAAGGGCAGCCCGCAGCGCGGTGAGAGGGTTTTTCAGTTCATGGTCCAGGCGTTGCAAGAAGCGCCGCCGGTCGTCGGCGGCCTGCGCCTGGAGCTGGGCCAGCGCGGCGCGACATTTCCGTTCCAGCAGCCCGTGAACCGTCCATCCGGCCGCGAGCACCAGGGAGAAGGCCAGGCCGGCCATAACGGAAAGGGCGGCAGCATCGGCCCGCGCGTAGAAGACGGGGCACGCTTCCCAGTAGTGGAGCATTGCTGACATCGCCAGCCCTACCCCCAGAGGGAGCAGAATGAGCAGATGACGCCATCTCATGCTCCCGCCTCCACCGGTGCGATAAAGCGGTAGCCCTGACCGGGTATGGTCTCGATATAGCGTGGCTGGACGACATCATCGCCCAGCGCCCGGCGCAGTTCAGCGATACGTGTGTCCACCGTGCGCGTCCCGGCGGGGTAATCCCAGCCCCAGACAGCGTCCAGCAACCGCTCCCGGCTCAGGAGCTCGTCAGGGTGCGTCATCAAGTACTCCAGCAAAG
Source organism: Anaerolineae bacterium (assembly GCA_026418995.1). Classification (GTDB taxonomy): domain Bacteria; phylum Chloroflexota; class Anaerolineae; order B4-G1; family B4-G1; genus JAOAAG01. Next base: position 30,111 of record JAOAAG010000027.1, on the reverse strand, counting down.
CGATCGCTTTCGGGGTGAGCACCAGCTCCTGCCCCTCCAGAGAGGCACGGCGGGAGAGACGGTCCAGGCGCAGAGGGCCGCTGACCAGCAAACGGGCCGCAGCGAGGGGCGGTTGGCCTGGACGGGCACGGCGCAGCACGGCACGGATGCGAGCCACCAGTTCGTAGGGATCGAAGGGCTTGTTGAGATAATCGTCGGCGCCTTCTTCCAGCGCCATTGCCCGCTCGGTGGACGCGCCGACCTGGGTGAGCAGGATGACAGGAGTCCAGTTGCCCGCGCGGCGCAGGCGACGGAGCGTCTCACGCCCGTCCAGGCGGGGCATCAGCACGTCCAGGATGACCAGGTCGGGCCGCAGGCGAGCGATCTGACGGAGCGCCTCTTCACCGTCGGTGGCCACCGTCACATCAAAGCCGGCCCGCTGTAGAAAGGGAGCCAGATTCTCGGTAATGGCAGGCTCGTCGTCCACGAGGAGCAATTTGTGCATACCCACGCCGCTTCCTGTCTCTGATCTATCTATCCCCGATTATACTGAAGGACGGCGGCCTGTGCCAGACGTGTGGCCGATGAATGTGATACGGTCAAGCGACTTTCAGGTGACGGTCACTCCAGGCGGCCATCACCTGCATGAGAACAGATCGGCCGGGGCGCAAGGAGGGACGAGCACACGCAGCGCTTTGGGCACAACCTTTATTCTGACCGGCGTAAAACCTACAGGATCACCATCTACCTGGATCGGCACTTTGGGCTTGGTCCACACTTCTATCTTACGCGCCTGTCTATGTACTACCCTGGGGTCTTGCAGATGTCGGTGGCTCAAAATCTTCAGCACATGGCTTACTGCATAGGAAAAGCCCAACCCCTTGAACACAAACACATCGAGCAATCCATCGTCCACGCGGGCCACGTGGGCAATGTCGAACCATCCCCCGTATTGCTGGATGTTGCTTGCCAGGACCAACAGGATTCTACCACGCACCACGCGCCCATCGAGCCTGATGCGTGCTCTGACCCCCTTGAAGTCACAGGCAACGATGATGGCAGCGATCGCGTAGGGCAAAGCGCCCAGCCGTTTGGTATGGCGTGGGCGCGGTTCCAGCTCCTGTGTCACCCTGGCATCGAGACCGATACCCGCCCAGCAGAGAAAATAGCGGTCTCCTGCCAGCCCCACATCTATCACGCGCACGACGCTCTGGGTCAGCCCGAGTGCCGCATCGCGCAGGCGTAGCGGATTGAGGATCGTATGTGTAGGAATACCCAATTGTTTGGCCCACAGATTGCCCGTGCCGACCGGCAGTACCCCCAGCGCTGTGGAGGTGCCAACCAGCCCGTTCACGATCTCATTGACCGTCCCATCCCCTCCCGCTGCGATGACCGCGTCACAACTGCCGGATTGGGCCGCTTCCTGCGCCATGGCCTGGGCATCGCCTGGTCTTTCTGTCATCAGCATCTCCACCGACCAGCCCCGGCGCTTCAATACCACACACACCCGCTTCAGTTCCTGCTGGACATCTCGGGGCCCGGCGGTGGGGTTATAGACCAAAAGCGCTCGCATAGGCACTTCCTGGCTCCGGTTCAAGGTGACGGTCACCTTAACTCACGGCAGGCGGGGCACAGGCCCGCCAGTTGAAGCAAGTGATCATCCACCCGATAACCTGTCTCATTCTCGACCCGCTCGATAAGTGCATGGATGTCATCCCCGCCTGGGAACTCGGTCGCCTGACCGCACTGCCGGCAGATGATGTGGTGGCGATGTCCCGGCGACGCGATCACGTAACCGTGGCAGCCGTCCTGGCGATGGACGCGCCGCACCAGGTCGAGCGCCGTTAACAGCGCCAGCGTGCGGTAGATGGTCACCAGCCCCAGTGAACGATGCAGGCACCGCCCACGTTCCAGAATCTCGTGGGGCTCAAGCGGGACACCCGCTGTCTGCAACACCTGCATCACCACGCGGCGGGACGTCGTGACGCGAAACCCCGCCTGGGCCAGGAGCTGTTCCCACTCCATACTCACTTACCTGCTCGCCCCTTGTCTCGTGCCTACTTGTCTACTTGCCTACTTGCATCCTTGTCTACTCGTACGCTCTCCATCGTTTCCTCAATCAAGGGATAGGCCAGCCAGGCCGTCGCCAGCCCGAACAGTCCGCCAGTGAGCACACGCAATACAGGCGTGCTCTCGCGCGGCCTGATCGGGCCATCTACCCAGAGAGAGGCGATGACATAGGAAAGCATCTGGTAGCCACCGTCCAGGAACGGCGGGAGAATGCCAAAGACAAAATAGGCCCATAACTTGAGCGGCCGGATGCGCCACCTTCTGCGCACCAGCCCGAAAAGCAACCCGGCGAGCAAAATCGTGCCATAGATCGCCATATCGCGCTGACACAGCGCGGTTTTGTATCCCACTATGTCGTTCCCCACAAAGGCTCGCGTGGCGGGATTGATCCCGGCGTTCGGCCCGAGCCACGGGACTAGCTCTCCCAGCGTATAAGTTAGCTTAGGCCCGAAAAGGAAGAAAGAACGCTGTGGCAGTTGGTGGCACAATGGGCTGTAGACGAGATAGATGATGACCCCCGCCCTGGTAGCCCCCAGCTTCATCAATACCGGTGCTAGGATAGGCAGGCCTGCATAGAATAGAAAGAAGCCGTTGCAGAGCATCAGCCAGTGGCGGGTCAGAAACCGGCCAAGGCAGCCAGCCCAGCTCTGGAGACCCCGCGCGCTGGCAGCGCGGCGGGCAGCCACACGGCGTTCCACTTCTGCCAGCACCTCGGCGGTCGCGACGGTTCCCTCAGATGGTGACGGTGGTTCCATAGCTTAATCTGGATCACTGGACAACTGACTAACCGATCTACTCATACCGCAGGGCATCAATCGGATTGAGGAGCGAGGCGCGGCGGGCCGGGGAGATGCCGAAAAACAGCCCTACCGCCGCAGAGAAGCCCGTCGCCAACGCTACCGCGTCGAGCGTGACGATGGCACGGAAATCCTCCACCAGGGTGGAGATAATCTCCGCGCCCACCACCCCCAGCCCGATGCCCACCACCCCCCCGATCAACGAGAGGGTCATGGCCTCGATCAGAAACTGCCACAGAATGTCGCGCCGCCGGGCCCCCACTGCCTTACGCAGCCCGATCTCTCGCGTCCGTTCCGTCACCGAGACCAGCATGATGTTCATAATCCCGATGCCGCCCACCAGCAGGCTGATGCCGGCAATCGCGCCCAGGAAGATGGTCAGCACATTGGTGATCTGACCGAAGACGGCGATGATGTCAGCCTGGCTGATGATGGAGAAGTCGTCCTCGTCGCTGAATGCGATCCCATGCCGCTCGCGCAGGATGGCGGCGATCTGCTCAGAAGCCGCCTTCATGCGCTCACCGGAGACCGCCTGGACGATAATCGCAGAAACCCGGTAATCGCCGGAGCGGCTGCGCGATGAGAAGAGGCGGGTCTGCGCCGTGGTCAGAGGTACCAGGACGGTGTTGTCCTCGTCACTGAACTGGGAGCCGCCCTTCTCCTCCAGCACACCGATCACCCGGAAGGGGATGCCGTTGATCTTAACCGTCTGCTCCAGGGGGTACTGGTTATCCGGGAATAGCTCCTCGACTACCGTTTTCCCCAACAGCGCCACACGCGCCCGGCTGTTCATATGCTCCTGCGAGATGAACTGCCCCACCTCGGGGAACCAGTTGCGCACAGTAGCGAAGTCCGGCGCGACGCCGATAACCTGGGCGAGCACATTGCGCCGCCCTGTAGAGACAACGGTGGAGCGGAAGAGCTGAGGAGAGACCGCGGCCACATCAGGAGCGCGGATAGGATCGCGCAGTGCCTCCGCATCCCCATTGGTCAGCTCCCCCGTACCCATCCGTGCGCTGGGCGGCCCCATCCGTGCCTCCTCAAGCGAGCCGGGGACGACGAAGAGCAAGTTACTCCCGATGCCCTGGAACTGCTCTTCGATATAGACTGAGACCCCCTCGCCGGCCGACATCAGGGTAATCACCGCACCGACGCCGATGACGATGCCCAACATGGTCAACGCGGCCCGCAACTTGTTGGCCGCCAGTGCGCGAAAGGCCAGTCGCATGCTTTCAGTTACGCTCATGCCTGCACCCCCTCCGATGCAATCGGTTGCCGCACCATCTCAGTGGCAGTAACCAGACCATCGTGGATGTGGATGATGCGCCTGGCATGCCGGGCGATATTAGGGTCGTGCGTCACCAGCACTACCGTGATCCCTCGCTCGCGGTTCAATTGCTGCAAGAGCGCCATCACTTCCGCACCCGATTTGCTGTCCAGGTTGCCCGTTGGCTCATCCGCAAGGATGATGGCCGGGTTGTTCACCAGCGCCCTGGCGATGGCTACACGCTGCTGCTGTCCTCCGGAAAGCTCCGTCGGCAGGTGGGATAGGCGGTCTGCCAATCCTACTGCCTCCAGGGCCCGTTGTGCCCGCTCCCGGCGTTCCCTGTACCCCACCCCGGCGTAGACCAGGGGCAACATCACATTCTCCAGCGCCGAGGCGCGGGCCAACAGATTGAAGGTTTGGAAGACGAAGCCGATCTTCCGGTTGCGGATGTGGGCCAACTGGTCGTCGTCAAGCCGTCCGACTTCCCTGCCCTCCAGAAGATAAACGCCCGAGGTGGGCTGATCAAGACATCCGAGGATATTCATCATCGTGGACTTGCCGGAGCCGGAGGGCCCCATGATAGCCACAATTTCTCCGGCCTCGATCTCCAGCGACACACCCCGCAGGGCATGCACTTCCACCTTGCCCATCCGGTAAATCTTGGTCACGTTTTGGAGTGCGATCACGGCTTTCGCTGCCATAGCCCTACCTGCTCACCTGGTGTCCAGAGGCAACCATATGGTGAACGTGTTCCCCTCTCCTGCCCTACTCTCAACGGTAATCCAACCTCCCTGCATACTCACGAGTTCCTTGACGATCATCAACCGCAGCCCGGTCTCGGTCAGCCGCTTCGATTGCAGCTCCGTATCGCCCTCGCGGAAGAGACGGTCAAAGGCACGCGGTAGATCCGCTTCCGGTATAGCTTCCCCGGTATCCGAGACCGAGAGCGCTACCCATGGGCGGCCATCCTGTTCTCCGAGAGCAGCGCCGATCGTCACCCGGCCGCCAGGAGGCGTGTAGCGGATCGCGCTATCCACCAGGTACCCCAGTGCAATCACTGTTTGCGTGGCATCAACCGTCGCCGTTGGGCCCGCCTCGCCCTGGCCCGGCAACGCGAGGGAACGATGTTCCAAATGTACACCCTTATCCTGAGCTACTGGATGGTGCCTGATAAACACGGTGCCGGTCAACTCATCCACGGGGATCGGTTCGCGCTGCAGGTTTTTCTCCACATAGCCAGAGTAGATGCGCGAGAGGTAGAGAATGTCCTCTATCAGGCGGGCCTGTTCGTCAACTTCCTGTGCTAATGCCTCCAGGTAGACACGCCAATTTTCATCGCCCGGCGTGACCTGACGGAGCAGGTGAGTGTAGAGCTTGACCGTGGTGAGCGGCGTGCGCAGCTCATGCGAGGCATTTTTAACGAAGGTGGTCTTCATCCGGTCGAGTGCCTTCAGCTCACTGATGTCGTGTAAAACGACCACCGCTCTGGGTTCCCCGCTCAGCGGCTGGAGCGGCTTCTCCAGCGTTTCCGAGATCGGCGTCGCTTTGACCTCCAGGTCCAGGCCACTCAGCTCCAGCACCGTGGCCGGTCGCTCCGCTGCCCGCACCGCCAGCTCCTGTGCTGTAGTCAGCACAAGCTCCCTATCCCCCTCCGGTAACCGGTCTAACCAGGCCCGGGCGACCGGATTGAGTTGCAATATTTCTCCTCCCTCGCCCAGGACAACGATGCCATCAGCAGTGCTGTGCAGGATTGCCTCGGCGCGACGGTACTGAGCTGCCAGTTGGGCCGTGCGCTCCCGGACGCGCTCTTCCAGGAGTTCGGCATAGTCGCGCACGGCTTGATAGAGCCGGGCATTACGCAGCGCGGTAGCAACGTAAGCGGCAAAGATCGCCAGCCGTCTGGCATCGGCGAGGTCAAACCTGCCCGGCTTAAGGCTATTCACCTCCAGAAAGCCGACCGTGTTCCCATCCACAATGATGGGCGCGCCGACATAGGAGCGGGCCAACTCCCCGCACTGCAGTGCTACTATGAGGTCCGGCTCCTCATAAGTGTCCAGCACGACGATCGGCTTACCTGTGCGCATCATTTTGCCCAGCAGCGGATGCGCGGCCACAGGTATCACAAGCCCTGCGGCCTGGTCCACCAGGCCCATACACCCGCGCTCCCGCACTACGCGGACGAGGGTCCCCTCCACTAGCATAATGCGAAACACATCCCCGGGTACCACCCGTTCCACCTGTTCCAGCACCCGGTCCAGCACCTCCTCGAAATCGAGGCTGGCGATGGCAGAGGCAGCCTCTCCCAGCGCCTCAGCCAGCTCGCGCTGCTCCTGTTCCGCTCCGAAGAGCCGAGCGTTCTCGAGCGCGACGGCAGCCTGGTTGGCGAAGGCGGTCAACACTGCGAGCTGCCCGCGAAAAGCATAAGGCTTGCGGCTGTGTGCGAACAGCACCCCCAGCACCCGACCCTTGGCCCGGATCGGGGCGGCGGCAAAAGAGCGGATGCCGGCAGTCACCATAATAGGGTTAGCCTTCCTCGGTGTCCCGTCGGGGCGGTAGATGGGAGGGTGGATGAGACCATCCTCCGAGATGATGTCCCCCACCAGGCTTTGCCCGCTTTCCAGTATGTACCGGGTGACGCCGTCACTACGGATACGGTGAGATAGGGGAGGGATACCCCGGAAATCCTCGGCTTCCATCAAGAACTGCCCGCGCTCATCCACCAGAATGACGCTGGTGTAGTCGGAATTCACAACCGAGCCTGCCAGCTCCACGATGCGTCGCAGCACCTCGCGGACCTCCAGTGAGGAAGCCAGTAGCTGGGAGGCTTGTATCAGATTGGTCAGGCCTTCCAACTGTTTGCGAGCATGCTCGTACAGGCGCGCGTTCGCGATCGCGGTAGCTACGTGGCTGGCAAAGGCTTCCAGCCGCTGGGCGTCCTGAAGGTCAAACTGATGGCGGCGTGTACTATCCACATTCAGGAAACCAACCGTCAAGCCGCCCACACGAATCGGAGCAGCAACATAAGAAAAAAGCCATTCGGGGTCGTCCTGCTGTACCCATAGCGGGTCGGTGGTGGTGTCAGTGATGAGTAAAGGCTTGCCAGTCTCCATCATCGTCCGGAGCGTCGCATATTTGTCAAGCTGGGCATAGGCAGTGGCAATGGATTTCTCCCTGCCGAGCTTGTCATAGCCGCGCCAGCGCACCGGGCGCACCAGGTTATCCGACTCCAGGAGCATAATGTTGCATGCGTCTCCTCCGATCACGCGCTCCACCTGGACCAGAATACGATCCAGCACCTCATCCAGCTCAAGCGTGCTGTTAATGGCGGCGGCGGCCTCTGCCAGTGCCTCAGCCCACTCCCGCTCTCTCCGCTCGGACTCATAGAGCCGGGCGTTTGCGATGGCCGTGGCCAACTGATCAGCCAGTGTCCCCAGCACGGTGAGGTCCGTCTCGTCGAAAGCGTTGAGCCTGGTATCCTGCACATCGAGCACTCCGATGACCCGGCCACCCAGCTTCAGCGGCACACACAACTCCGACCGGGTGGACACTGCTATATCGAAGCCGACGATATAGCGCGGATCCTGGCTCACATCGTTCACGACGAGCGGCTCCCCGGTCGCAGCCGCCCACCCGATCAGCCCTACCCCGACTTCCTGTCGGTAATCGGGCGGGGCCAGGTGGGCCAATCCGCCAGCCATAACCTGGTCGCCCAGCGTATTGGTTGCCTCGTCAAGTAGCAGTAGAGTCACGTTGTAGTAGCCAAATCCCTGCTGAATGGCGGTGACGGCTTCGCGGAGCAGTTGCGAGAGGTCCAGGATGGAGAGCATCTTGGAAGCCACCTGGTTGACCACGGCCAGGCTGGAGGCTTGCTTGCGCTCCCTCTCGTAGAGCTGCATAGTGTATATCGCCAGAGCGGCCTGGGGCGCGAACAGGCTCAACAGTTCGATGTCACTTTCACTGAAGCGCGCCGGTTCACGGTGCTCTACCAGAAGAGCGCCCAGGAAGTTGTCACCCCACTTGACCGGCACCCCTATCACGGCACCGATAGGCAGGCCGTCGTATTGGGCAGCGCGCCTTCCCCAGCGCTGGTAGTCCTCCACGTATACGGGCTTTCCCGTCTCCCACACCAGGCCGGTCACCCCTTCTCCCCGCCGGAGCTTGCTACCCAGAGGGACCGCGCTCTCGCCCGCGACAGCCCTCCACTCGAGCACATCTTCTTCCGGCCGGTAGAGATAGACGCCGCCACCGGTGGCTTTGACCAGCCTCACAGCGCTAGAGGCAATGGAGCTGAGCAGATCTTCCAGGTTTATACCCTCTTCCTGGGACTTACTTTCCGCTCTCATGGATTCCACAGATCCTCCTGCTACACTCCGGCAGGGTTAAACCACAGGATGCGCTGCGTCGGATTGCTTATGGGCTGGCCTAGTGGTCATGCGCGCAGGACGTGCTACTCTCTGTCCTTCCGCTAGTGGCCGGTCTGGCCACGCTTCCGGGCTCACCGGTTAGAAAGCGGTTAATCGCTCGCAAAGCAGCCTTGAGGATTGTTTCTCCCAGCCCCACGATGTTGATGTCAATAAATAGGTTTTCCTCTGGCATCGCGTCGTCGAGCCGTTGCAATTCCTCACGAAAGATGCGCATCAGCTCCTCTTCGTGATCTGCCAGAAAGAGCGCCAGGTCGCGCCTGGCCAGGTGGAACGCGCCCTCACGCAGTACCTTACGCGATTTTCTGAAAAGCATCTTGCCACTCCTCCGTTGGCGCTGCACTCAAGTATACCGCAGATAGTGTGCGCGTCAACCTGCAGCCAGGCTTGAACGACACACCGGCCAGAGGGAGCATCTCCCAGCAACCCGGTAGACGAGAGCTTGAGCTGACACGTCCAGACATCCAGGCATCCCGTTTACCTGCGGCAGGGGAGCCCGGATGAAAGGCTACATCCCAGCTACTGGTTGCTCACCGGGCATCGCATTGGGGGGTACGCGTGAGCAGGCTGGTCTCTCGACGGAGAAATAGAGGTGAGGCAGGAAACGCCAGGTGCGGCGCGGCGGCCAGCCCGGCCACACCAGGTCGTAACCTCGCATGCTCAAACCCAGCCCCCCGGTTAAGCGCGGTACTTTCTCACTGCCAGCTCATCGTAGAGAGCACGCCGCCCGGGACAATTGGGTCTGGGACACAACATACAGCTCTCGAAGGTCTCCCTGGTAGCAAAGCGGAGTCCAGAGACAGATTTGGTGGGGATCATCAGTAAACTCTCAGAGAGGCGCACTCCTATCTCGCGCTCAGGGTCGCCCAGGAGTTGGAACAGTGGGCGCTGTTCTTCGATAGGCCAGTCCGGCAGCGAGCCAGGCGCCATAGATGCAGTCGTGCCGGGGCGAAATGTTTCATCTATATGCCTATGTAGCGCCTGCAGTGCTATATGCAGGGCTGCCTCACATATCGCGTCGCTCCAGTAGCGACGCAGCATATCCTCCATGCTGCCAGACCACTCCGCCAGCTCCCTGCCACAGGTAGCGACAAAAGCGAAGACGCGATGCGTATACTCCAGGTTCACCCGCAGCACACGGCTGGTGAACCGAATACCGTCCACGGCTACCCAATCCTCGCCCCTGGACTCGATAAAGGCTACCCGATACAACCCCCTGGGCCTGCCGATGGCCTGCGCGTCCTCTACCAAGGTCAGCAGCTCGTCGGCGTATCTACTTCCCTCCCTGATGCGCAATTGGCGCATCAGACCCCGGATATCGAGTTGCAATGGTATCTCGTCGAGGACAAATTGCACGTGAGCACCCTGTTATATAGGCTATTGAGTGGTAGTGCTGCCGAGCTGTCCCAGTCCCTCTTCAAGCTGCCCCAGTGCTGCGTCCAGCTCTTCCAAGTAACCGGTCAGGGGGGTATCGGAAAGGGGGATCTCAACCGGCACATCGAGATTCAGGGGGACGGTGGTGGAAAAAGCCACTGTCTGGCTTACCGGTACGGTCACCTCCAGGTGTACAGGAATCATAGTACGCACCGGGACGTCTATGTCAAAGGTGCCGAGTAGTCCGGCGTTGACCGGTATGATCACGACCGTTGAGATGGGGATAGTGGCATGGATAGGGACAGTGAAGTCGTGGCGGAAAGGGATACTTGCCTGGACCGGGATATCGCGCCTGATGGTCACAGTGTACGAGAAAGAGTCGTCACCGATACCGGCGACGAGCGCTCGGGCATCGGCTACGGTACGCAGCGCTACCTGTTGAGCATCCAGAGCCATCTGGCGTATCTGGAGTAACCAGAACAGGGCGTACCCCCCCATCGCCAGTGCTAGCAACGTCAGGAGGGTGAGCAGTATCAGGGCAGGGGTGTAAAGTTTTTTCATGGCTTCCTCCGGCAAATCTGTTCAGCGGGTTGTCCACCTGCAGGTTTGACACGACTGTGCCGCTACTGCAGGGAAGTCATTGCACGAGCAGACACGCATAAGTATACCACATTTGTACAGTCTACGGCACAGGCCTATCAATGCTCAGGCCCGGAGGTTTTAACCCGACATGACATTGGCCGCAAAGGCCCAGAGTGCAGAGGGACATCCACCGTACGTCTCGATAACAAGTCGTCCCGGACTGCCTCGCTATCAGTGGTCTGGTCACCTGCGGTCAGCCGGAGATTTACGATCTCCAACTGGCTATCTGTGCGGAGCAGGCTATCAGACATTGGGTTACTCCGATTGTGTCAGCGTGCCATCATCGTGCCAAAATATGTATCCGTGCTCTGGGCACAGGAACACTGCCTATTGACAAAAATCATTTCAGTTCTATAATTACATTTGTATCCTCAGCACCGCATACAGCTATATCGCCGAGGTCTCCGTATACCTATCTTAATCAGGGTGTGGTTTTCCCCGCGCGAGTCAACACTCGCGAAAGCGTTGGTTCGGTCTTATTGAGGAAGGAGGTGATCGGCTGGAGAGAGCATACCCTGTAAACCTGGACAATCGGTACTGACTGAGGTAGTAACGTGTCTTGCGTATCAGAAACTATTCCAGTAGGAGGAGGAGTAATAACATGAGCAGCAGGAAACTGACGCGTCGTGAATTTCTTCGTGTGAGCGCGTTGGGCGTCGTAGGGGTGGCCGTGGCGGGATGTAAAGCGCCGGCTACAGAAACTCCAGCACCGACGGTTAAGCCAACCGAAGCACCCACCGTGGCCCCGACTGTTGCGCCGACTGAGGCACCGACCGTCGCAGCGCCGGTGAGCATGTACAAGGAATCCCCCATGCTCGCAGCGAAGGTCGAGGCCGGAGAGCTTCCTCCCGTTGACGAGCGCCTGCCGGAGAACCCGCGCGTGATCAAGGCCCTGACCCCTGAGCAGGGTATTTACGGTGGTGAGATGCGCGTCGGGTTTGTTGGCACCAGCCCGGAGTGGGGCGCGATGCTCTTCGTAGCCGCCTGGGAACACCTGGTGCAGTGGAAGCCGGACTTTAGCGGCTACGAGCCCAACCTGGCCGAGAGCATCGAGGTCAGCGAGGATGTGAAGGAGTACACCTTCCACCTGCGTAAGGGCATTAAGTGGTCGGATGGGGAGCCGTTCACCGCTGACGACATTATGTTCTACATCGAGGATGTGCTCTTCGACCCCGACCTGAGCCCAAGCGGCCCGGTGACCGACTGGCTGCCGACCGATATGGCCGCCGACTTCAAGGCCCAGAAGATTGACGATTACACCGTCAAATTCATCTTCCCCAAGCCCTACGGCACCCTCCTGTATCACCTGGCTGCCTGGCCTGGCAGGTACTTTGCGTTCTACCCCAAGCACTACCTGCAACAGTTCCACAAGAAGTACAATCCCAAGGTGGATGAGCTGGTTGAGAAGGAAGGTGACGTTGCGGACTGGATGGGTCTGTTCTTCAAGTACGGGCCGGACACCTGGGCCAACCCCGGTCGCTTCTATCAGTATACGGAGTATCCTTCCCTCTACCCGTGGATCACCACCCAGCCGCTCGGCACCGGCACTCAGGTTCGTCTGGAGCGCAATCCCTACTATTGGAAGGTGGACGAGCAGGGCAACCAGCTTCCGTACATTGACAAGATCCTTGGCATTTCCTACCAGGATGCCGAAAGCCGTACCCTGGCGATGATGAACGGCGACCTGGACTTCGTCAAGGATCCGGGTGGCGAGAACCGCATCCTCTACCACGACGCGATGAACGAGGGCAAGCCGCTCCAGATCAAGTACCCGCTCTCGGACGGCGGCAATACCAACACCATCCACTTCAACCAGACCGTCGCGGATACCTTCAAGGCCGAGGTCTTCGCCAGCAAGGACTTCCGCATCGGCATGTCGCATGCGATCAACCGGCCGGAGATCATCGAGATCGTCCACGCGGGCCAGGGCAAGCCCGCCCAGCATGCCCCGCTGGAGGACTCGCCGTTCTACATCGAGGGTATGGACACCCAGTACGTCGAGTACGACGTGGCCAAGGCCAATGAGTATCTCGACAAGGTGTTGCCGGACAAGGATGCCGAGGGCTTCCGCCTGGACAAGAACGGCAAGCGCTTCCAGATCATCTTCACGGTGCAGAACGACCTCTCCTACGGCACGACTTACGTGCAGGTCGCCGAGTTGCTCATCGGCTACTGGAAGAAGGTGGGGGTGGAAGTGCTGCTTAACTCCATACCCAGCGCCCAGCATGACGAGCTCAAGAAGAAGAACCAGATCGAGGCCACCATCTTCACCGGCGAGGGCGGTGCGGGAGTCACCCCGATTCTCGACCCGCGCTACTATGTGCCGATGGAGTACTTCGGCTACTTCGGCCTGGGCTGGTACGGCTGGCGCGTCCCTGACCCGACCGGTGAGACAGTAGCGGTCGAGCCGCCGCAATGGGCCAAGGACGCCCGCGCCAAATATGAGGAGGCCATCGCGCAGCCCACCTTCGAGCGCCAGGTCGCCAAGATGCGCGAGGTCATCCAGGAGGCCAAGGAGCGCTTCTACGTCCTCGGTATCTCCCGACCAGGCCCGATGTATTACCCGTTCCACGCCCGTCTCGGTGGTATCCCCGATACCTGGTACGACGGCTGGAACGAGGGCGTCCAGAAGATTCTCTTCCCAGAGCAGTGGTTCTTGCGCGAGTAGCTCGGGTGGTGTACAATTGTGCTCCGGCACTTTGTGCCGGAGCACAATTTTTCCATCCCAGAGTAAGTGAGGGCGGCCCATGTGGAAATATTTAGCGCGACGCTTCACGTATATGGTCTTTACCGTCTGGGTGATCACGGTGATCTCGTTCGTGCTCATCCAGCTCCCTCCTGGTGACTTTGTGACGAATATAGTCAGCCGGATGATTTCGAGCGGTGGGCGGGAGTTGACACCTGAGTACGAAGCTCAGTTGCGCGCCCTTTATGGCCTGGACCAGCCGGTATATGTTCAGTATTACAAATGGCTGCGTAACATTGTGCTCAGGGGGGAGTTCGGATGGTCCTTTGAGTACCGGCGGGATGCCGTCGAGATCATCACCGAACGCATGCCTATGACCGCCTCGATCTCCTTCTTCAGCTTCCTGTTTGTCTGGATCGTGGCACTTCCTATTGGTATCTACTCGGCAGTGCGCCAGTACTCGATCGGCGATTACGTGTTTACCTTCCTGGGCTTCATCGGGCTGGCTGTGCCCAGTTTTCTCCTGGCGCTCATCTTTCTCTACATCAGCCAGCGGTTTTTCGGCCAGGCGATGATCGGTCTCTTCTCCCTGGAATATGCCGACAAACCATGGAGCTGGGCAAAGGTGGTGGACTTTCTTAAGCATCTCTGGATTCCAGCTATTATGATAGGTTTGGGCGGAACCGCCGGGTTGATCCGCACGATGCGTGCCAACTTACTCGACGAGTTAAACAAGCCTTACGTCGAGACAGCGCGTTCCAAGGGACTTCCAGAGTTCAAGCTGCTCCTCAAATACCCGGTCCGCCATGCTCTGAACCCGTTCGTCAGTACTATCGGCTGGATGTTGCCTAGCCTGGTGGCTGGCGAGGTGATCGTAGCCATTGTGCTGAACCTACCCACCTCCGGGCCAGTGCTGTACCGCGCTCTTCAACAGCAGGATATGTATGTCGCGGCCGGCTTTATCCTGCTGCTCAGCGTGCTAACCGTAATTGGCACGTTCATCTCGGATGTGTTGCTCGCTATACTGGACCCCCGCATTCGTTTGCAGTAAGAGGTTGGTTTATGAGCAAGAGTGTAACAGGTGCACCACGCTACGCAGAGAGCGAGCACGTTGAAATAGAGATCGCCTCTCAGTGGCGCTTGATGTGGTGGAAGTTTAAGCGCCACCGCATGGCCGTGGTCGGCGGCATCATCGTGCTGATCTACTATCTGGTAGCGCTTTTCGCAGAGTTCTTCGCTCCCGTCCATTTCACCACTTACAAAGAGGAGTATGTCTACGCGCCTCCGCAGACGATCCATCTGTTCAGAAACGGAAAATTTGACCCCTACGTCTTCGGCTACCGTTTCGAGCGTGACCCGGCCTCGTTCAAAAAGATATGGTATATAGACGAATCGGTGATCATCCCCATAGGGCTGTTTCAGCGCGGTGAACCTTACAAACTGTGGGGCATCATACCGGGCAACATCCACTTGATCGGACCGCGCAATCCCGAGGATCCTTTCTACCTGATGGGAGCAGACAAGAGCGGGCGCGATATCTTCAGCCGCATTATCTATAGCAGCCGCGTGTCATTGACAGTGGGCCTGGTAGGCGTAGCGATCAGCCTGTTTCTGGGGATATTGCTGGGAGGGCTCTCAGGCTTGCTTGGCGGTGCGGTTGATAACATCATCCAGCGCTTAACTGAAATCCTCATCTCGATACCTACGCTTCCCTTATGGTTGGCCCTGGCTGCTGCGGTACCGCTGGACTGGAGTCCGCTCCAGGTCTACTTTATGATCACGATTATTCTCTCGCTGATCGGCTGGACTGGCCTGGGGCGCGTCGTGCGCAGCAAATTCCTGGCGTTGCGCGAGGAGGAATTCATCCTGGCCGCCACACTTGATGGCGTCCCACTGGGCCGGATGATCTTCAGGCATATGATCCCCTCCTTCCTGAGCCATATCATCGCTTCCGTCACCCTTTCAATTCCCGGGATGATCCTGGGTGAGACTGCCTTGAGCTATCTGGGGTTGGGACTACGCCCTCCGGTGGTCAGTTGGGGCGTGATGCTCCAGGAAACACAAAAAGTAGCCGTGATCGCTAACTATCCCTGGTTGCTCTTTCCGGCCCTGGCCGTCATCGTTGTGGTATTAGCGTTGAATTTTCTGGGTGATGGCCTGCGCGACGCGGCCGATCCTTATCAGGCAAAGTAACGATGTCAGACGAAACACTTGTCGAAGTCCAGGACTTAAAGATTCACTTCTTCACCGACGAGGGTGTGGTGCGGGCGGTTGACGGCGTGAACCTGACCGTCCAACGGGGCAAGACCCTCTCTCTGGTCGGAGAGAGTGGATGCGGCAAAAGCGTCGCTTGCCGTGCATTGCTACATATCGTTCACCCTCCCGGCAGGATTGTCTCAGGCAAGATCCTCTACCATCGCAGACTGGACAACGGTCTCAGCGAAACAGTTGACATCGCGGATATGGACCCCAAGGGCCGAGAAATCCGCGATATCCGGGGGAAGGAAATCGCTATGATCTTCCAGGAGCCGATGACGTCCCTCAGCCCGATGTACACCGTGGGCAGCCAGATTATGGAAAATATTCTGCTGCACACTAATATGAGCAAGAAGGAGGCGCGGGCGCTGACCATCGAACTCCTGGCC
Organism: Anaerolineae bacterium; assembly: GCA_026418995.1. Lineage (GTDB taxonomy): Bacteria > Chloroflexota > Anaerolineae > B4-G1 > B4-G1 > JAOAAG01. The sequence continues at coordinate 14,230 of JAOAAG010000027.1, read as the reverse complement.
AAGGTGGGTATTCCCAAACCGGAACGCCTGGTAGATGAGTATCCTTTCCGCCTCTCCGGCGGTATGCGTCAGCGCGCGATGATCGCGATGGCCCTCTCGGGCCGTCCGAACCTGTTGATCGCGGACGAACCGACAACAGCGCTGGACGTGACAACGCAGGCGAATATCCTGGACCTGATGCTGGAGTTGCAGAAGCAGTACGATATGGCGCTGCTGTTCATCACCCACGACCTGGGAGTGGTGGCCGAGATCGCTGATGAAGTCGCGGTGATGTACCTGGGCCGTATCGTCGAGAAGGCGGATGTGGACACGATCTTTAATGCCCCGATGCACCCTTATACCCAGGCGTTGCTACGGTCCATCCCCAAGATTGCGATGAAGCGTGAGGAGCTCGACCCGATCAAGGGCATGGTACCCAGCCCTTACCGGCGTCCTGGGGGGTGTCCTTTCCACCCGCGCTGTACGAAGGCACTGCCTGAGTGCAGCACGATTGTCCCTGCCATCACAAAATTGAATGAAAACCATCTGGTGGAGTGTCTGCTTTATGAAGACCTCGCTACCAGAAAGGCGATGGAGCGGCCGTCATGACCGAACAGTCCCTGTCATATTCTTCGCCCCAAATGCAGGATGAGAGCTTTTTACTGGAGGTCAACAACCTCAAGATGTATTTCCCCATCACCAGGGGTATCTTTGCCCGCGTGAAGGGGTATACCAAGGCCGCGGATGATGTGAGTTTCTTCATCCGCAAAGGAGAGACAGTAGGCCTGGTGGGGGAAAGCGGATGCGGTAAGACGACTGTGGGGCGTTGTATCGTGCGGGCGTATACCCCAACGGCCGGAGAAATCCTGTACCGCCGGGCAGATGGTGCTGTGGTAGACCTGGCCAAGCTCCAGGGCGAGGAGTTGCGGCCCTACCGCAAGGATATCCGCGTGATCTTCCAGGACCCCTACTCCTCCCTCAACCCGCGCATGACCGTCTTCGACATCATCACCGAAGTGCTCAAGGTCAATAAACTGGCCCAGCCGGAGGAGATGCGAGAGAGCGTGGAGTACCTGTTAAAGCGGGTCGGTATGCGCCCTGAGTATATGCAGCGTTATCCGCATGCCTTCTCTGGCGGCGAGCGACAGCGTATCGTCATCGCCCGTGCCCTGATCACGAATCCGCGCCTGGTGGTGTGCGACGAGGCTGTCTCCGCGCTCGACGTCTCCATCCGGGCCCAGATCCTCAATTTGCTGGAGGAGCTGCAGGCCGATTTTGACCTGACTTATCTCTTTATTTCCCACGATTTAAGTGTCATCCGCCACATTTGCGACCGCGTCGTAGTGATGTATGTGGGCAAGGTGGTCGAGATTGCAGAAGGATTGGACCTGTACATCAGCCCCAAGCATCCCTATACCGAGGCATTGATGTCCTCTGTCCCTATCTCCAACCCCCGTCTCCGTGCCCGGGGCAGCCGCATCCGCCTCCCTGGAGAGGTCGCCGACCCCTCCAATCCTCCGCCGGGTTGCTACTTCCATCCGCGCTGCCTGTATGCGCAACCAATCTGCGCCAAGGAGTCACCACCGCTACGTTTGCTGGATGGCACACGCTCTCATTACGTTGCCTGCCACTTCGCCGAGGAGCTCAGCTTGCGTGGCGCGACGATGGAAGAGTAGTGCAGACGGCGGCTACCAGAGGTAGCCGCCGTTTTGAGATGGCGCAACGTCCCAACCGGGCAGCTCAGATCTCCTCTAACTAAGTAAAGTGCACCTTGATGAAGCGGGGCCGTGTAACACTCCGGCCGCAGAGGCGTCCCCGGTGGTGCGCATGTAAGCTGGTGCCCACCTCCCTGGCGCAGAAGCGGGCGTTGCTCAGGCCGAGGCTGTTTCCAGACAGCCCCCATGGGATGTAGCCCCACTGCTGAAGTGCGAGCCAGGCCAGATTTGCTACACGTGCAGGCCATACACAACGGCTCACCGCTTCGACCAACGGTTCCGCCCCTGAAGAACGAATGTTCCGCTTCGCAAGTCTCGCGCCCCACTGGCAGCCACAGTTGCGATGTGGTAGATAACCAGGGCTCCTGCGCAGCGTTCAAGGTGAGCTTGCATTTACGCCACCTGAGAGTATAATGACATGGCATTGCTCCATCCTTTGCCCACTATTTCCGGGACACCAGAGGCCGGCGACAGGGACAGGCGCAGAGGCTTGACAGGCTATGTTGCGGGGACTACTCCACAAAGTGATAGGGGACGCCAATCAGCGGGAGATCGCGCGACTCCAAAAAGTGGTCGCGCGGATCAACGCGCTGGAGCCATACTTCCAGGCGCTCGATGACGCGCAACTCCGTGCCAAAACGGATGAGTTCCGCCGACGGCTGGAGCAAGGCGAGACCCTCGACGATCTCCTCGTTGAAGCCTTTGCAGCCGTGCGCGAGGCCGCCCGCCGCACCATCGGCCTGCGCCCTTACGACGTACAATTGATCGGCGGCATCGTCCTCCACCAAGGGCGGATCGTTGAAATGAAAACCGGCGAGGGTAAGACGCTTGTCGCCACGCTTCCCCTCTATCTGAACGCGCTTGAGGGCAAGGGCGCTCATCTGGTCACCCCTAACGATTACCTCTCCAAAGTGGGCGTCCAGTGGATGGGGCCAATCTATCACGCCCTGGGGCTTAAAGTAGGCGTCATCCAGTCCGCAGCCGCCGATCCCGACCGGAACTCCTTCGTATTCGACCCCGACTACCCATCTGCCGACGACCGTTTCCTTAATCTGCGCCCCGTTTCGCGCCGCGAGGCCTATCTGGCCGACATCACCTACGGGACCAACAACGAGTTCGGGTTCGACTACCTGCGTGACAACATGGCGCGTGACCTGAGCGATTGTGTGCAACGCGAGCTCCATTATGCCATCGTTGACGAGGTGGACAATATCCTGATTGATGAGGCACGCACACCGCTCATCATCTCCGGCCCGGCCGAGGAGTCATCGGAGCTTTACCAGCGCTGCGCCGAGATCGTCCGCCGCCTGCGCCCCAGCAGCCCCGAAAGCGTCAGGCAGGAGCAGCCGGATGGCGACTACGTGGTGGAGGAGAAGACTCAAGTCGTCACCCTGACGGAGCAGGGGGTCGAGCGGGTCGAGCGCATGCTCCAGATTGGCCCTGGGGAGAGCATTTACGATCCGCAACACGCCCACATCCTCCCCTACCTGGACAACGCGCTGCGGGCCCATGCGATCTACAAACGGGACCGGGATTACATTGTCAAAGATGGGGAAGTGATTATCGTGGACGAATTCACCGGCCGGCTGATGTACGGGCGGCGCTTCTCCGAAGGATTGCACCAGGCCATCGAGGCCAAAGAGAGGGTCCCGGTACAGCGGGAGAGCCTGACCTATGCCACGATCACGTTCCAGAACTACTTCCGCATGTATAAAAAACTGGCCGGGATGACCGGCACCGCCAAAACTGAAGAGGAGGAGTTCCGCAGCATCTATAACCTGGACGTAGTGGTCCTGCCCACTAACGTCGAATATCGCGCCATGTACGGGGACCTGGTGGCGCGCGAGCGACGCCTGGATGAGATTCAGGAAGTGACCTTTGCTGGCATACTGGACGGCCACCACAACAGCCTGGGCGACTTCGGCGGACCCGTAACGGTGACGACCTATGAGCCGCATGATGGTAACGGGAGGCGTTACTTTAAGCGCCTCGACCTGCGCGATGTAGTCTACCGCACCGAGCAGGCCAAGTTCCGCGCCATCGTTGAGGAGATTAAAGCACTGCACAGGGCAGGCCGCCCGGTACTCGTGGGCACCATTGCCATTGAGACCTCGGAGAAATTATCGCGTATGATCAAGCGGCACGGTATCCCTCACCAGGTGCTCAATGCCAAGTACCACGAGCAAGAAGCAGTCATCATAGCCCAGGCCGGTCGCTCCGGCACCGTAACTATAGCCACGAATATGGCTGGGCGGGGCGTGGACATCAAGCTGGGAGGCGATCCTGAAGGCGTGGCCCGCGAACGGCTGCGCCGGGCCGGGTTCGATCTGACCACTATTCCACAGGCGGAATGGAACGATGCGCTGGAACTGCTGCGCCGTGGAGAGGACCCCAGGCAGGCCTACCCGACCGAATGGGCCACCGCCCTGGCCGAGGCTTTTGCTGACTGCCAGGCCGACCATAAGCGAGTGGTGGCGCTGGGCGGGCTGCACATCATCGGTACTGAGCGGCACGAGGCCAGGCGGATTGATAACCAGCTCAGAGGGCGCGCCGGTCGGCAGGGAGACCCTGGCTCCTCGCGCTTCTACATCTCGCTTGAAGACGAGCTGATGCGGCGCTTCGGCGGCGAGCGAGTGCAGGCGTTGATGGAACGCTTCGGCGTGGACGAGAATGTGCCACTCCAACACCCCTGGCTTGATAAGACCATCGAGTCGGCCCAGATGCGTGTGGAGGGGTACAACTTCGACATCCGTAAACACGTGCTCGAGTACGACGACGTCGTCAACAAACAGCGTGAGGTCATCTACGCCCAGCGGCGGCAGGTGCTGAGTGCCACCAGTCTGCGTGAGCAGGTCCTGCGTATGGTGCGCGAGGAAATCGGGCGCGTGATCGCCGCCCACACCCGAGGGCTAGATCCTGAGGAATGGGACTGGCGCGGGCTGTACACTGAATTACGCTCCTTCCTGCCCCTGCCACGTGATCTCGACTACCACCAGTGGGCAGACTACACACCCGAGGAGCTGGAGGCGCACCTGTTTGAGTTTGCCGAGCAGGAGTACGATAAACTCAACCGCGCCATCGGGCAACAAATTTATCAGCATGCCAGGCAGGGAGATCTTACGCTGCAAGCGATGGCCGCAAGCGCCGACCCAGCACTGCGGCTGGTCTATCAGCGTCTGAGCGAACGGCTGGGAGGTGAGCCTGACGCAGAGATCGCCTCGCGTCCGCTGCGTCGCCTGCCAGAGGAGATGAAGCCCCTGGTCGAAGAGGCGTTTGTCGAGGCTTACACTCTCTTCCGCGACCGGCAGATTATGCTCCACGCTGTGGATACCTTGTGGGTGCATCACCTTACCGACCTGGACGTGTTGCGCGAGGGCATCGGACTGCGCGCCTATGGTCAGCAAAACCCCTTGGTCGCCTACCGGAAAGAAGCCTACGAGATGTACGAAGCGCTGCTGGCCCGCATCCAGGAGACGATAGCTCGTTCTATCTTCCTGCTCCCCCAGCCGATCCATTCTACGTCACAGCGCCCAGCACATCGGCCTCAACCGACCGCGCGCCTCACCTCTTCCTCCCACCAGGGTGGCGCCAGAGGGGAGAGCCCAGAAGCACAGCCAACGCGCCCCGTGGCGGGCCGTTCCCCACAGCCAGCTCCGGAACAACTGCCAGGGCGAAACGCTCCCTGCTGGTGCGGGAGTGGCAAAAAATACAAGCACTGCCATCTGCGCGAGGATGAGCTGGCCCGCCCCTCCCCTACTCCATCTCACTCACCTAAAGCCACCGGCCGCCCGCGACGGAGACGCTGAGAGGTAAGAAGCAAGACGCAGGGGTGGCGAGCAGGAAGCAAGGAGCAGGAAACAAAGAACAAAGGCATATGAAATCTGCTGGCCCTCCGCAGGGACACCGTTGCAGTGCGGCAGGAACACAGGAGGACAAGTAATGGAGGAGAGAACCAAGAGAGAACTCGATCTGACTGCCCGTCTGATGTCAGATATGGACCCTCAGTTGCTCGAGTTCCTGCAAACAAAAATAAATTCCTTCGTCAAGTGGGATCTGGTACGGTTTTTCCACGATAATCCCCACACTGCCGACACCCTGGAGAACATCGCCCGCTACGCCGGGCGTAGTAGTGAGGTCGTCCGCCACGAGCTGAAGGAACTGGTAGAGGACGGTGTGCTGGAAGAAAGTCAGGCCGGCTCGATGACCATCTACTCGCTGACCTCCGATCCTCATATCCGGGAGCTGCTGAGGCGATTTATCGAGGCTTCTGATGACCGTCAATTCCGTGTCAAAGCCATCTACCACATTGTGCGAGGTTCACGGGGTAACCCACGCGGTGCCCGTTTGAAGAACCACACCAACACGGACCATTAAACCAGGGAGGAGGGGAGTATGGAACGGGTTAAGACGGGCATTCCCGGTCTGGATGAAATGCTCCATGGCGGGTTCCTGCCTCAGACGGCCAACCTTGTCGAGGGCGCGCCAGGTACCGGGAAAACCACACTGGGCATGCAGTTCATCTACCATGGCATTATCGCCTGTGAGGAGCCGGGTATCATCCTGACGTTCGAGGAATTTCCCCAGCAATACTACCGAGACGCCTCAAACTTCGGCTGGGACTTCCAGCAAATGGAACGGGAGGACAAGCTGCGCGTGGTGATGAGCAGCCCGGAGGTTTCCAAAGCTGACCTGGAGCATGTGGGGGGGCGGATCGAACGCCTGATCCGGGAAATTGGCGCCCGGCGGATCTTAGTAGACAGTATCTCCCACTTTGAGCGCCTGAGCAACAGCCGGACCTCCTTCAGAGAGCTTGCTTTCAGTTTCATCAACGCATTGAAGCGCGAGGGATTGACGATCGTCCTGACCAGGGAACAACCCGCCCTGCTGGGCGAGAGGATCAGCCCTGAAAATGGCCTGGCCTTCCTGGTAGATTCGTATATCCTGCTCCGTTACGTGGAAATCGAGAGCACGATGCACAAGGCACTGATTGTGCTTAAGATGCGCGGCAGCGACCACGACAAAGGCATCCGTCAATTCGAGATCACCTCGCGGGGCATCGAAGTGCGCGCTCCCTTCGAGGGGCGGGAAGGGATTATGAGCGGCAGCCCCAGGCGCATGATGGACTCCTTTGTCCAGGCCTTTGTACGACGTTGATCAAGCGCAGTGGCCCAGGAGAGCGGCTAGTGGAAACGCTCGGACAAGTGCTGATCGTGTACTCGTGGTTTATCATTATGGTGCTGATCGCCTTCCTGGGGCGCATAGCCTACTTCTACGAAAAGACCTCCGGGCGGCGGACAGGATACCGTCTGCTCATTGTCCCTGCGCTATTACTCACCGCAGGCGCCGCCTATTACCTGGCCCGCCAAGGCGATTTCACAGGGGAACCAGTCGGCGACCTTTTGCTATTTGGTGGCGGTGCCCTGCTGAGCATCTTCGGCTACCGTCTGCATGCCGAGATGACCGGGGAGCGGTAAATGATCGTCATCACTATCCCATTTGCGGCCATCGGACTGATGTCACTGGCCTATATTACCCTGCTTTTCCTGGACCTCAGCCGTCGTCTGAACGCGATGACCAAGATGAAGCGGCACTATCGCTGGTTCCCGCTGGCAGCCGCGCTCATCCTCTTCGCTGCCCTGAGTCAGATCGTATTAAGCATTGGCAACCTGGCGCCTGACATCGCCCCGCCTTTCCTGTTGCAACCGTGGTTTCCACTGTTGATCTTTCATCTTCCTCTGGCTACAGGGGTCTCGATCGCTCTGGTGGTGGTCTGGTATTACTGGGGATGGATTTTTAGGGAGAAGGTAGGATGAGCCTGGTCTCCTTGCTCCATGATTCAGCCCAGGGAACCGCTCTGTACAGCCGCGTCCTGGCGTTGCTCGACGCCATTACTACAGCAGCGACATTATCTCTACCGGAGCTTCCCGGACACCTCGCTCGGGCTCTAAGCAAAGACATCGCCTTCGAGCGCCTGGGGTTATGGCTGGTGGACGAGAAAAAGACGCCCACCCCTGTAGGGAACAGCGCACCATTCGTGGGGTACGAATCGCTTAGGTGGGTGATTGCCAATCACGCACCGCTAAATATTAGGGACATGACGCGGGAGCACCGTCCCGGGAAGGCGACCTCCATCCTCTCCGCGCTCCTGGTCCCACTCCAGAGCGGGAACAGGCTGATCGGCGTGCTGGGACTCGGCAGCACACGCCGTGACGCGTTTAGCGCCGACGACGAGTATGTGTTGCTCACGGTAGCACGCTCCCTGGCTGCGATCGTGGAAAATGCCCGCCTCCACCAGGAAACCACACGGCGGCTGGCAGAGATGACCACGCTCTATGATCTGGCACAACGCATGAACTCCAGCCTCGACCTCCAGGACGTGCTAAAGACCATCGTCACATCATTGAAGGACACCCTGAAATGCCGGGGCTGTTCCATTGCACTGCTCGATCCAACGCATGAGGTACTGGAGATCGCTATGGCGGCCGGGATCAAGCCGGAATGGGAGCGGCGCTTCAGGCTCAGGCTTGGGGAAGGCATTGCCGGCCGTGTGGCTCTCGAAGGCCGCCCTATCTATGTGCCCGACACGCTGAAGTGGGAAGGTTTCATCTTCTTTGACCCTTCTGTGCGCTCGCTACTTACCGTCCCATTAGTCCTCAAACAGCGCATTATCGGCACCCTCAGTGTGGACAGCGATAAGCCCCACGCTTTCACCGGGGACGATGAACGCCTGCTCACCATCGCCGCGACACAGGCGGCTGCTGCCATCGAGAACGCACGCCTGTACAGCGGACTCGAACAGCAGGTGCGCAATCTGGCGGAAGCATATGCCGAGCTGAAGAAGACGGAACGGTTGAGGGATGAGTTTGTCCAGAACGTGTCCCATGAGCTGCGGATACCATTGACGTTTGTCAGGAGCTACGTGGAGCTGCTGCTGGAAGAGTATCCCGGTCCGCTGACCGCTGACCAGAGGAAATATCTGGAGATTATAGCCGAGAAAACCAACACCATGTCACGGCTGGTGAATGATATTATGGAGCTCCAACAGGCCGGCGCCCCGTTGATCAGGCGGTCACCCGTCTCCTTGAGCGACGTGGTACACCGGGCGGTCGAGGGGTGCGCTGCCGCGGCTGCCCGCGCCGGCCTGAAGATCGTGGAACAACTCCCTGAAGAGAGGGTGCTGGTGATCGGCGACGAACACAGACTCATTCAGGTTTTCGATAACCTGCTGGGCAATGCCATCAAGTTCAGCCCTAACGGGGGGCAGATCGTCGTGCGGCTCGAGAGCACGCGCTCGGTGGTACGCGCATCGGTCTCGGACCAGGGCATTGGCATCCCCAAAGAGGAACAGGCACGCATTTTCGATCGCTTCTATCGGGTGGACGGGTCTGGCGGCCAGCGCATCGGCGGCTCAGGCCTGGGACTGGCAATCGTCAAAAGCATCGTCGAGGCCCACGGAGGGGAGGTGTGGGTAGAGAGCGAACCGGGAAAAGGGAGTACCTTCTACGTTAGCATACCTCAATATCGGCCCCCGCGGGCGGGGGACATCACAGGATAACTACCTGCTAATGAGGGACAATGTAATACTTGCAACACAGCCCCAGCACGAAACCGCGTGGGGACTGCGTGACCAATTGCATGCGCTGCCCAAGGTAGACCTGCACCGTCACCTGGAAGGCTCTTTACGGCTCAGCACGCTGTCCGAAATCGCTCAGCACCACGGGATAGACCTTCCCAGCTACGATATTGAATACTTGCGTCGCTTTGCGACGGTAGTGACAGACGAGAGGCCGGACTTTCACCTTTTCCTCGCCAAGTTCTCCTTTCTGCGTCGCTTTTACACCACTCAGGCGGCTGTAGAGCGTATCGCCTACGAAGCGGTAGCCGACGCTGCTGCCGACAACATCAAATACATGGAGCTGCGTTTCAACCCGGTCGCGCTCTCGCGCACTCAGGGTTTTTCTCTCGATAGCGTCACCAGGTGGGTGTGTGACACCGTGGCGCAGGCCCAGCGCGACCACGACATCACCGTCCGGCTGATCCTCCAGATCGGGCGCGACGAGAGCGTAGAGACTGCTTCCCAGATCGCCAGAATCGCCCTGGATTACCGTGCACATGGCGTCGTAGGGCTGGACCTGGCCGGCGACGAGACGCGCTTCCCCGCCCGTCGCTTCGCCGAAGTGTTCCAGCACGCGCGACGGGAGGGGCTGTACATCACAGTGCACGCGGGGGAAGCCGGAGGAGCCGAGAACGTCCGCGAGGCCGTGGAGTTGCTGGGCGCCCAGCGCATCGGCCACGGGGTACGTTCGATCGAAAACTCCGATGTGGTACACCTCTTGCGCACCAAGGGCATCGCACTCGAAGTATGCCCGACCAGTAATTTACAGACCGGTGTGGTGCGCCAATTCTGGCAGCATCCCCTGCCCGACCTGCTTGCCCTGGACCTGCGCGTCACGATTAACACGGACGACCCCAGCGTCAGCGACACGACGCTCACTGACGAGTATATGACCGTGATGCTAGCTATGGGGGTGACGCTAGAGCAGATTAAAGTAATGATCCTCACGGCTGTAGATAGCTCATTTCAGCCGCCGGAGGAGCGCGAAAAGCTCAGCCGGTGGTTTCGCGAAGCGCTGGGCTGCAACACCTCATCGCGGAAGCGTGGAGAGAGGAATGAGACGGTTGATTAGAGAACAGATCGCGGAATTAATCAAAAACGGGTTCAAGGAAGCTCAGACAGGTGGGGCTTTGCCTCATTTCCCCATCCCTGAGGTCACCGTAGAACGCCCTCGCCAGCCAGAGTATGGGGATTACAGCTCACCGGTTTGCCTGCGCCTGGCGCGCGAAGCACAGATGTCCCCCCGGGAGATCGCCGCCAGGGTCCTTGCCCATTTGCCCCCAGCGCCCTACGTTGGCAAAGCCGAGGTGGCCGGAGGGGGCTACATCAACATCACGCTCGCTACCGACTGGCTGACCTCACAGGTCAACGCTATCCTGGAGGAAGGTGAGTCCTTTGGTAATCTGGAGATAGGGTGCGGGCGCAGAGTGCAGGTGGAATTCGTGAGCGCCAATCCCACCGGCCCGATTACCGTTGCCTCGGCCCGTAACGCCGTCATAGGCGATACGCTGGCCAATCTGTTGGCAGCGGCCGGCTACCAGGTGGAGCGGGAATATTACGTCAACGACGCTGGCTCCCAGGTGCGCAAGTTCGGAGAGAGCCTCTATGCCCGCTATCTCCAAGCACTGGGGCGGGATGAACCGTTCCCCGAAGACGGCTATCACGGTCACTATGTGGTGGAGATGGCCCAACAAATGGCCGCACGGTACGGCGACCGCTACCTGAGCATGCCGCGCGAAGAAGCTGTGCGGGCACTGGGAAATGACGGGATAGCCTATGTCGTCGAGTGGATTAAACGTGACCTGGAAGCGCTGGGCGTGACCTTCGACGTTTGGTTCCATGAACGAAGCCTGTATGAATCCGGCCTGTTCGACCGCGTACTCCACATGCTGAGAGAGAGGGGCTATGTAGTCGAGTACGACGACGCGGTCTGGTTCCGCCATCCCGATCTGGAAAGCGATGCGGTCATCATCCGCTCTCCACGCATCATCCCGGACCCGGCCGAGCGGCCGACCTATTTCGCGTCTGACATCGCCTACGTGTGGAACAAGCTGGTCGAGCGCGGATTTGACCAGGCTATCTACGTCTGGGGTGCTGATCACCACGGCGATGTGCCCCGTGTGAAGGCCGCCGCTAAAGCTCTGGGCCTTGACCCCGCGCGGGTCGTCATCATCCTCTACCAGATGGTCAACCTGAAGCGCGGGGGCGAGGATGTGCGCATGTCCAAGCGCACCGGCGAGTTCGTCACCTTGCGCGAGCTGCTCGACGAAGTCGGCCCGGACCCGATCCGTTTTATGCTCCTCACCTGCACCGTGGATGCGACGATTGATTTCGACCTGGCGTTGGCCGTCGAACAATCGGACAAAAACCCGGTCTATTACGTCCAATATGCCCACGCTAGGATCGCCAGCATCCTGCGCTACGCTGCCGAGCTGGGATGGGAAGTGGAAAAGCCAGGCGACGTCTCTCTGCTGACCCACGGGAGCGAGCTGGCGCTGATCCGTAAGATGCTGGATTTGCAGGAGATCGTCGCACTGGCAGCGACACAACTGGCCCCCCACCACCTGACCGTGTATGCCAAAGAGTTGGCCACCCTTTTCCATGCGTTCTATCGCGATTGTCGCGTGGTAGATGCGGAACAGCCGGAGCTGACACAGGCCAGATTGACGCTGGTACGCGCAGCCAGAAACGTCCTGGCACGCGCGCTGCACCTGATGGGTATGAGCGCGCCGGAACGGATGTGAACCAGATAGCGCCAGACGCAGAAGCTTTTCAAAGACCTAACACACCAGCAGGAGAGGTCTATATCCGCACGGGCGGCGAGGACGTGGCGGACGCCCGGGATATAAGGCGCATCTCTGAAATGCGCGACCGGTTCAGGGCGGCGTTCCGAATGCTGCTCAGCCCGCACCCGCTATCTTCTGACCGTGCAGACGATCCTCACCCACGCTTGCGTCTCGCACGGAGAAGATACCGTTCTCGCCCCCCAATGCTGACGCAAGCGCCAGCCACGCCTCAAGTGCTTCCTTCACGACCGGTTGGTCGTCCCTGACCAGCCTGATATAGCCACCCCTCTTCCCACTGTCCTGGGCAAAGCCCCGCATCGGCACCTATCACCTTCCCCTCCAGCTCTCCCACCCTCAGAGGACGTTATGCCGCCGCCAACTTATCCTCTCCTCACCTGGGCAGGCACTCAGCACAGCTTTTCAGATGTTGAGAGCCTTGATGTCCTGTTGTTCCCGCGACAGATGGGGGTTCAGCAACGGGTAGTCCATCTCGGGGGAATAGCGATTCGGTTGACAACTGGGGTAGAGGTAGTATAATACTAACCGTGCCCCGGTGGCGGAATAGGCATACGCAGCAGGTTGAGGGCCTGTGCCGCAAGGCGTGCTGGTTCAAATCCAGTCCGGGGCACTCTCCACACCTGTGTGGTTGCTCTGGAAAACAGTGGTGTGCCGCTTGACCGCAGGAACGCAGAGCACACAGCAGCCTCTGCGGTGAGTTGTGTGAACCGCACAGGTGTGTTTTTCGTCTGTAGTCTGTAGAGGCCAGGCAGCAAAGGCTAAAGCAAGCCAAAGCAATTGGAGAGGACTGTGGGTTACCCCGTTACGAAGCACGAAGGGTATGAGAAACTCAGCCGGCGCCTAGCTTATGTCATCTCTATGGTCGGTAGCCCACCGGTGATGGCGACCACGGTGGTAGGGCTTACTGCCTCGACCATAGCTACATTGATGGCCTGGGTATGGGCGAGCGTTTACGTTCTGTTGGCGGTCTATGCGCCGCTGTTCAATGTGTTCCTGCTGGTACGCCGGGGCAGGGTGACCGATATAGACGTATGTCTGAGGGAGCAGAGGATCAGGCCCTTGTTGTTCGCCATTACCTGTTCTCTGGTGGCCTGGGCCGGCCTGAGACTTGGGTCAGCCCCGCGCGAGTTACTCATCATCGCTGGCGCGATGTCGGTGCAGATGGTCATCGTGCTGGCCATCACTCTGCGCTGGAAGATCAGCATGCACTGTGCCGCTGCTGCGGGAGCGGCAATGGTGCTATGGTCATTGATGGGCACACCGTGGCCTATGGTTGGTGTGCCGATTATTGCCTGGTCGCGCGTGAAACTACAGCGGCACACGGTGGGACAGACGGTGGCCGGCTCCTTACTGGGCCTCTCGGTCTTCTTACCCGTACTGAAGCTCGTTCAGTAACTCACACCGGCTCGAACTGGCTATTGTAGAGCTCCGCGTAGAAGCCCCCACGCTGCATTAATTCCTCGTGCGTCCCCTGCTCCACGATATTCCCATCCCGTACTACCAGAATCCGGTCGGCATTGCGGATGGTGGAGAGGCGATGGGCGATGACGAAGCTTGTCCGTCCCTGCATCAGTTCGTCCATCGCTTCCTGGATCAGTAGCTCCGTATGCGTGTCCACCGAACTGGTAGCCTCGTCCAGAATGAGCATAGGCGGGTTGGCCAGAAACGCCCGTGCAATAGTCAGAAGCTGCTTCTGCCCCTGGGAAATATTCGTCATCTCCTCGTTGATCACCGTGTTATATCCCTCCGGGAGTGTGCGGATGTAGCGGTCCACGCGGGCCGCGCGGGCTGCCGCCACTACCTCATCATCTGAGGCCTCCGCCCGCCCGTAACGGATGTTCTCCAGAATCGTCCCATTGAAGAGCCAGGTATCCTGCAACACCATCCCGAAGAGCCGCCGCAGGTCAGCGCGGGTGAAGCAGCGGACGTCGTGGCCGTCTACAAGGATGGCCCCCTCGTCCACGTCATAGAAACGCATCAGGAGTTTGACCAGCGTCGTCTTGCCTGCGCCGGTGGGCCCTACGATAGCGACTTTCTGCCCAGGCCAGACGCGGGCGGAGAAGCCCCGAATGACTGGCATATCAGGCACGTAGCGGAAGTGGACGTCCCGGAACTCT
>JAOAAG010000281.1 GCA_026418995.1 Anaerolineae bacterium | reverse complement strand
GCCCGGACACTCCCGTGCTACCAGATTTTGGCCCTATAGACATCGCCTTGCGGTCAGAGGAGCTCGAGGGTCACCCGTTTTCCCTGTTTGGCCGCGAGGACCTTAACGAGCGTGCGGATGGCGTTCACAGTACGTCCATCCTTGCCGATGACCCGTCCCATGTCCTCCGGCCCCACCCGCAATTCCAGAATCACCAGATTCTCCCCGTTGATCTCGGAGACATAGACCTGAGAGGGGTCATTCACCAGGGACTTGACAATGAATTCCACCAGCTCCTTCATCGAAGCCATGTCTGCTCCTCCTGAGGAGTACCCGTCCACAATTCAGCGCAAAAACACAGAGAACGCAGAGTTCCTTAGAAGCTCTGCGAACTCTGCGTCTCGATGGGAGAACATCTCTCGCCCTGGCCGAGAGCACGGGTTGCTGCACGCTGCTGGGTGGGGGGATGAACGCGACACCCCGCCGAGAAAAAATGTCATGCGGCCAGTTCCACGCCCGCTCCAGCCTCGGCCTCAGGTTTGTGCTGCTTCAATTGCGCGAAGCGTGCCAGGATGCCTTTTTTATTCAGCAACCTGACCACCGGTTCGCTGGGTTGTGCACCGACGCTGAGCCAGTACAAAGCCCGGTCTTCTTTGATCTCTACTGTCTCCGGGTCTGTACGGGGATTGTAGAAACCGATGACTTCGACAAACTTGCCGCTGCGCGGTGACCGGGCATCGGCCACCACGATACGGTAGCTGGGTTGCTTCTTCGCACCCACACGACGCAAACGAATTCTGACCATGTTCCTCCTGATTGAGATCTGGGATACCCTGCCGCAGGTTCACGAATCGGCCTGCGGGAGAGTGAACGGATACGTAGGATGGGGCGGGGTTACCCGAACATCCCCAGCATGCCCCGTAACCCTTTCTTTCCTTTGCCCACTTGTTTCATCAAGTCCTGCATCTGGCGGAATTGCCTCAGCAGCGCATTAACCTCCTGGACCGTCGTCCCACTGCCCCTGGCGATGCGTTTCTTGCGGCTGGAATTGATGATGCGGGGATTACGCCTCTCTTCCGGCGTCATCGAGAGGATGATCGCCTCGACGTGTTTGAACTGCCGGTCGGTCACCTCAGGCGAAATACTTTGGGCCAGCCTGCCCAGCCCTGGTATCATATCAAGGATCTGGGTCAGCGGCCCCATCTTCCGCACCTGTCGGAGCTGTTCCAGGAAGTCTTCCAGATCAAAGGTGGCTTCGCGTAATTTCTGTTCCAGGCGCGCGGCCTGTTCGGCGTCGAAGGCAGCCTCGGCCCGCTCGATAAGCGTCAGTACGTCGCCCATCCCCAGGATGCGTGAGGCCAGGCGGTCGGGGTGAAAGAGTTCCAGTGCGTCCGTTTTCTCGCCCGTGCCGAGAAACTTGATCGGCACGCCGGTGACGGAACGCATACTGATCGCCGCGCCCCCGCGGGCATCGCCGTCCACCTTGGTCAGGATCAGCCCGGTCAGCCCCACCTGCTGGTGGAAACCCGCCGCGACGTTCACCGCCTCCTGTCCGGTCATCGCATCGGCCACAAGGAGGACCTCGACCGGCTTGACGGTGCGCTTCACCTCCTCCAGCTCGCGCATCATCTCCTGGTTGATCTGGAGGCGGCCGGCGGTGTCGAGGATCACCACGTCACAGCCACGCCGCCGTGCCTCCTGAATGCCATTCGCACAGATGCGCGGAGGAGGTACGCTGGGCCCCTCGCTGTGGACAGGGATTTCCAGTTGACGCCCCAGGACTTCCAGTTGGGTAATCGCCGCCGGCCGATAGGTGTCGGCAGCGACCATCATAGGGAAGTGGCCGTTGTGCCTGAGGTAGCGGGCCAGTTTCGCCGCCATCGTCGTCTTGCCCGATCCCTGTAAGCCAACCAGCATGATGACATAGGGAGCGGGGCCTTTGAGCTCCAGCCGTCCTGGCTCCCCCAGCGTTTTGACCAGCTCCTCGCGGACGATCTTGACCACCTGCTGAGCCGGGGTGAGGCTCTTGGTGATTTCGGCGCCGACAGCCCGCTCGCGCACCCGAGCGATGAAGTCCTTGACCACTTTATAATGTACATCGGCCTCCAGCAGTGCCAGACGGATTTCGCGCAATACCTCATCAACATCGGCTTCGCGCAGAACACCCCGCTTGCCCAGCCGCTTGAAGACGGCCTGGAGTTTGTCGGTCAGACTTTCAAACATCCCTTAGCACTGCCTGAGTTCCGCTTCAAGATAGGGCGATTGTAATGTAAAAGGCCGGTTTAGTCAAGTCGCAGCGTCTCCGCTGCCTCTATTGGCAGCAGAGCGCGAGTCCAATGTCCAATTCTGGAAGTTAGTCCAAAGTCCGGTTCAGAATAATCGGCAGGAAGATGCTCATGCCGGAGGACGCGCCTCTCGAAGCCGACCTGACCATCACGTCATCAATGATCCAGCCTTTGTCCGACACATACCGGTCTACCTCCAGGCTGAAACGCAGGCGGACCACGCCAGAGTAGCCGCTTAGCCCGATCTCAACCCGTTTCCAATTGACGTTCGTCCATTCCGGCGACTTCACATCCTGCATCCCCATACCTTCTCCGAAAATGCCGCCTCCGCTGTAGTGTGCCAGTTCCCTCCAGGTGATACCCCCATCGGTCGAAATCTCCACCCGGGCCACATCCTGGCTCGATCCCATCCTGGCCAGCACGTAGTCGTGGCGGAAGGTGAGGGTCGGGTTGATACAACCTCTCAAGTCGAAGGCCTGCGATGTGATAGAGGTGGTGTAGGTGATAGCGGGTGGGATAGCACTATCGTAGTTGCCCGCCGGGCTGTCGGTCATGGCCCGCTCGCCGTCGGGCAGGATGGCGATGTCCCAATCGCCGTCCCGCTGCCACTTGCCGGCGCCACTCTCGAAAAAGTCGTAGAAGCAGGCGTTGGCCGGACGGTACAGGGCAAAGACGCCCGGCGTGGGTGAGACCGCTGCCCCGCCTGGCTGGTTGCCGTTGACCACCAGCACCTGGTACTCCCGCGCCGGGAGTCCTCGCGTGACCACCGCCGTGATGGAAACGGGGCTGACAGCGACCACCGGCAGGCTGTACGTCCCGGAGGGGCCGGTCAGCACCACCTCGACCGGCTCCAGAAAGTACCCGCCGCCGATCACCAGCGTCGTCGTCACGTCGTTGGTCGCCGACGAGGGTGTGACGGCACGGATATGCGGCGTGGTCACCCCTGCCAGAAGGGCATATACCCCAGGCCCCTGGCTGGGCGCCGAGGCCAGGTTGTAGTAGGCATTCCGGATGGTGGGCAGGGTGCGCCAACCCCTCCCATTCCAGAAGTGAATGGTCAACTCGTCCTCGCTGACTCCTTCCACCAGTGCGTCAACCCCCAGGTACTGGAAACTGATCGAGCCGGTGATCACTCGTGTGATACCAGGCGAAGCCATCAGGCTGTAGCCCGGGCCGATGGCTGTCTTGCCCACGGGGAGAGGCGGCAGGCCAACCATACCCTGGATAGTATACAGCTCTCCCTCCTTGAAGGCCACCGGATCCGCGGTAAAGAAGATCATTTGCCCATCCGGCGAGACCATAGGCGCACCGTTGCCCCGTGAGGCCGGTCCGTTGCCTCGTGAGGCCGGTCCACTACCGCGTAAGGCCGGCCCATTGCCCCGTGAGGCCGGCCCGTTGCCCCGCGACGCCGGCCCATAGCCGAGGTGACCGCCGACGGCGTAAGCGACGATGGCCTCCCGACGGGGATTGTCTTCCGTGGCTACCTCATCAACCCAGACCTGGACGTGCCCGACCGTGGTCGGGTAGGGCAAACTGAACATCCCGCTATAGACGCCACCGGCCCCGGCCAGAGGGATCGCTGCGCTTCCCTCTCCATATTCGGGGTAGAGCCGTGCTCTGAGGCTCAGTCCAGCCGGCAGGCCATCCACTCGGAGCCGGAACGTCTGGGAGGTGACCGGGCTGAACTGTATCAGTGGCGTCCAGCTCGCGTCCTTCTCCAGTGCCAACCGCTCATCGGCGCTGTCAATGATCTCGCAGCCGTATTGATACCTTGGTCCATCGAACACGCACAGGCGGTCCCCGGGCCGCGCCCCCCGTGCCAGCACCCGGTTCTGCCCTCCTACCGGACTGCCCAGGTCAAACACGTATCGGTCGTCCTGGATCAGAAAAGCCCGCGCCTCCGATGAGCTAACCGCTCCCCCCTCGTAGTCCAGGTAGAAAGTCGGGTCCTCCAGCGTGTTGGTCGGGGTCAGCGGATCGAAGATGCTGACGGTGGTCAAGTCGAAGGGCATCACGCTGGGGCCTGGGTTTACGGTGGCCTTCAGCCAGGGATACCATAACTCAATCGTCGCCCATTCGGAGCGCTTCAGTATTCTGTTCGCCAGGGTATAGGCACACCGGGGTGGGGGCGTCAGCCAGTGGTTGGCGTCCAAAAACTCGGTGTTGATCCCGGATGGATCATACATGTCGCCCATCATGCTGCCGGTGCAGGTGTTCACCGGGATCAACAGGCCGTCTTCGTTTAACCCCAGGTAGGTATCGTCGAGGAAGAGCAGGTAATGGCTCAACTCGTGGGCCAGGGCCAGCGGCCAATCCAGGCCCAGGTTCTGACCAGGGTTGCCGTAGCGGTTCCAGGTAGCTCCCATCCTGACTTGCCCAACGTCGTAAACGATATGGTTGTGTTGGGGGTCAACGGTCGGCGTGATGACCGCGCCTCCCTGCAAGGCCAGTGGGCGCAGCCGGTTGGTGGACTGGATCAGCACGTGGGAGAACATCCACCCCTCGGCGTTCTGATAGACGGTGACCTGGCCCAGGGCCACCTGGCCGTTGGTGACATCGTACAGATATTGCGAGGCTTTCCCCAGATCGAACTCTAACTGCCGGAGGTAAACAGGATCGTTGTGGGCGTCCCATTCCAGAGAAACCTGGAGATCGAACAGCAGCAGGGGGTTGTCTGCGGAGACGACCAAGGTTTGCACGCCGGGGCGGGTGACGGTGAACGTCTCCAGGCCCGTGGGAGTGGGGATGCCGTTGGTGTAATAAAGGTGCAGGGTGTTACCGTAACGCAACATGAAGGTTGGTGGCAGGGGGACCGGAGCCAGGGCCAACAAACGGTCGCCGGGACGGATTTCCCCATGCCCCTGCAGGTAGCCTTGGCCGTCGGTGCGGAACGGTTCGCCGGTGGCGTCGGCGTAGAGTTTGCCTCCGCTTGTCTGGCCGGCTGGCAGGCGGTACACCAGGGCGTTGGAGATAGGCAGCGTGCCCGAAAGGACGCGCACCTGGCTGCCCCGCACGCGGAAGGGGAACGTGGTGGCCGCATACGAGCCGTACTGGTAGGGGCCGGGTATGCCGTTGGGTTTGGGGGTGACGGCGGGAATAGCGACCAGGCGAAAAACCACATTGTCGTACTGTCCCATCAGCCCGCTGGCGTGAATGTCCCA
>JAOAAG010000244.1 GCA_026418995.1 Anaerolineae bacterium | reverse complement strand
GTAAGGGGGAATGGTATCCGATTGGGCTGACGGTGGACCCGCTTAGCGGCTGGGTGTTGACGGTCACCGGGCAGAAGGGGGAGGATGCGGAGACGCTGAAGGAGTGGCTTCAGCCGGTGTAGGGGCAGTGAGTGGGGGGTGGAGATTCTGGTCACGGACGATGCGGATGCGTTCAAGGAAGTGGCGGACGAGTTGGGGCTGGAGCATCAGGTGTGCAAGAATCACGCGCAGCCAAACTAGAACGGCTGATGAGGAGTTGAAGGAACTGGCCCGGATGGACAGGGACGGTTCGCTGAGTGCCATTGGGGTAAGCCCGGAGGAAGCGGTGCGAGACTTGGAGCGGTTAAGGCAGTTAGTGCAACAACGGCGGCTGGAGGATGGTGGGGAGATAGGGCAGATGCTGGAGAAGTATCTGCGGGCGAGGCCTCCTGGGGAGGGGGGAGGGCCAGTGTGGCGTATCGGCTGCGCCTGTTGTTGCTGGATCGGTGGAATCTATGGCCGCGGTTGACGAGGTATCGGCGCTGGAAGGGGGCGCAGGGGGAACGGCTAGACGGGACGAACAATGCAGCAGAGCGAGCGATCGGGTGGTTTATCAAGGAGCGGTATCGGACGATGCGGGGGTATAAACGGGTGGCATCGGCGGTCAACGTCAGTCGGCTGATCGCCTGGAGTGGGAATCATTTGAAGAAAGGGGGAGCCAATCTAGCGGTACTGCTGGCCTGACGAGCCGGGCAAGGGAAAGCAAAGGCCTGGGAAAGTATTGCTCCCTGTACCTTACCCCCAAACTTTGAACAATCACGGAGCTTTTCTGCTCGTCGTGCATCCCCCTGTCCTCACTCGGGTCTGAACTTCAGGACGGACAAGTCGGTGGCGCGATCCGCCAGCACGCGCGGTGCATCGAGGAACATAGGCCGTCCGAAGTCGTGGTCCCATCCGGCGGTCCGGTGGCTCTCGGTGCAGGCCCTAATGCGCTACGGGGGTGGGCTGTATAGCCTCACTCGACGGACGTAGGGTTGTCGCAGTGCCCTCTGCCGCAGAGTCCCCAAGCGTCACCGAGGAAACGCACGAGGCGTGGCAATGTGGCAATACATACCCCGGTCTGCAAACGGTCTCGAGTGGGGATTATGATGCGCGTCGCAGTATCATGATGGTACGATCGTCCGAGGGTAGCGCACCACCAACGAAGGCATCCACCGACTCATTGATGGCCTCCAACATCGCCTGGGCGGAACCGCCACAAGCCTCCTTGATGACAGCCCGCAAGCGTTCCTCGCCGTAGGTGTCCAGGGTGTCCCCATTTCCAGGCGCGAAGGCCTCGGTAATACCGTCGGTATACAGGATGAGATAGTCACCCACGTTCAACGTCACCCGGTGCTCCTGAATGCGAATCCCCTCCAGTACTCCCAGCGCCATCCCACCCTTGTTCAATTGCTGTAGATCCCCTGTGCCAGCCCTCAGGAGAAGCGGGAGGTTGTGGCCAGCGCTGGCGTAAACCACTTCCCCGGTCGCCAGGGACACAGTGGCATACACGGCGGTGACAAACATGCCGGATTGGGCGTCGGGGACCAGCAGGTCGTTGACACGGGTCAGGACATCTCCCGGCGCGGCTTCCTCCAGTGCGGTCGCCCGGATCAGTGTGCGGGTGAGGGCCATAAAGAGCGCTGCCGGCATACCCTTGTCCGCCACATCGGCGATTACCAGCCCCAACCTGCTTCCAGGCAGCTCGAAGAAGTCGTAGAAGTCGCCGGCCACCTGACGGGCGGCCTGCCAGGTAAAGGCCAGCTCCCAGCCTGGCAACAGCGGGGGCTGGGCGGGCATGAAAGCCCGCTGAATCTCATGGGCCAGTTGCAGTTCTAGCTCCAGCCGCTCGCGTTCGGCCATGCCCCGGCGCAGCATATCGCTCTGGATCGCCAAGGCTGTCTGGTGGGCAATGCCCGTGAGAATCTCCATGCGCCGCGCCTCCGTGCGGCGGCTCAGCGGATGGGAGCGGCCGGTTTCCTCCAGCACCAGCATGGCACCAAGCAGGTTGCCCTGCACCGCGAGCGGGAGCACACGTAATGTGCTGGTGTCTTTCCTGAGCCCGGCCGCAAGGTCGGGGGGCACCACAGCGTCTATCTCGTTGGCCCGATAGGTGAGTGTGGTGAGTTGCTCACGGACGAGGTCCAGGAGCGGAAAGTCACCTGGAGCGTATTGTTGTGCCGGGGAGAGGAGGCTCTCGGCACGTTCTTTGAGGAAGCCGAAACCATAGGCGCCGCCCGGTCGAAAGGCCGACCGCTCCATGTCCCACAGGAAAATGGCACATCCCTTGCCGCCAACCAGGATGGGGGTGATGCGCGCGATGGTGTTCAGTATCTCGCCCAGCTCGCTCTGATTGGCGACTGACTGGGCCACCTGGAGTAAGGCTGTCGAGACATACGCTTCTTCCTGTTGCGCCTCTCTCAATCGGGCGTTCTCGACAGCGGTCGCCGTCTGGAGGGCCACGCCCTGGATAATGGCCAGGCGTTCATCGCGCTGGACGATGCTTGGCCTCGCCGGGCTGAACCAATCGCCCCGGTAATCTACCAGCATAGCACCCACGATGTGGTCCTGCGCAATCAGCGGCAGCAGAAGCGCGGAGTCAAACCCCAGGTCCCATAGCATCAGGTCCGGCAACCTGGAATCGCTGGCCACATCGTAGATGAAGACCGGTGCCTGGTGGCGGCACAACTCGCCGAAAGCGGGGTAGCGAGTGGGAGTTACTTGCCAGTGGAAGAAAGAATCCTCCTGGACGGGGGTGAGCCCGTATGCGGCAACGGGGATGAAAGCCGCCTCCGCTTCCTCCCACAACAGAATAGCGCACCGCTCCACACCCACCAGTGTCGGCAACAGATGGGTGATGGTATGCAATACCTGATCGAGCGTGGTCAGTGAACGGGTCGTCTCTGCCACGCGGAGCATCACCGTCGAGGTGCGGGCTAATTCCTGCGCTTCCTGGTAGAGCCGCGTGTTTTCGATAGCGATGGCAGCGTAGCTGGCAAAGGCAGCCGTGATCAGGCGGGACTCAGCTCCGTAGCGGCCCGGGGTGTGATGGACAAGGCTCAATACCCCCAGACGCCGCTCCCCGGCCAGCATAGGCGCCGCGATGGCCGAGTAATCGGGCGGCAATCCCAGGGCTATCCCCAGGGGTTCGGGCGGCGAGTCAGGGGTGCGGATGAGGGGTTGCTCAGCCGCCAGGGCCTGGCCCAGCCATGAGTCGCTGCCGGGCGAGACATCCAGAAAGCACGGCTCGGCAGTGTACCCACGTATCGCTGCAAGGCATAGCGAACCGTCGTTCAGCAGCCATATCGCGGCGGCCTCGGAGGGAAGGATGCCCTCCAATCCACCAAGGATAGCATCAAGTTTGTGCTCCAGGCTCACATCCGCCAGCAGAAAGCCGGCCATCTCACGCAGGTTATCTGCCACCTGCCGCCGCCATTGTTCGGAGCGATAGAGATTGGCATTCCTGATCGCCGTGGCGATGCTATCGGCGAGGGCCTCAAGCAGGCGGCGGTCCTCATCACTAAACGCTCCTGGCTGGTCGCTTCTCACGTCAAGCACGCCCAGCACTCGCTCTCCGAAGACCAGCGGGATAGCCAGCTCAGCCCGCGCCTGGGCAGCCACAGGCTCAAACCCTGGAGATATCCCCCCGGCCAGGAGGTCGTCAACCAACATCGGTTTCCCATGGCAGGCTACCCAGGGTACAACGCCACCCCCAGCCTCCAGGCTGCATGCCCACTCTCCGGCTTTGGGAAGCCTGGGTCCGGGCCCGACGCCTGCCCGGTAGACAATCTGGCCGCGAGCGTAGTCTATGGTGAATAGATAGACATGGGGGTAAGCAAATTTCTCGTGGATAAGCCGCACCACGTTTTCGAGGAGCAACTCAATATCCAGAATGGAAGTGATGGCCCGGCTGACCTCGGCCACGGCCGAGAGCTGGTCAGCACGCCGCCCCAGATCGCTGCTCAGCCTGACATGCTCCACTGCGATAGCAACATGATCTGCGAGAGCACGCAGCAGGGGCAGGTTGGTCGCATCAAAAGCATGCGAGCATTCACTATAGATGTCAAGCACGCCGATCACTTTACTGCCCAGCTTAAGCGGGAGGGCCACCTCGGGGTGAGCCACGGGTACGATGTCCGGGCGGTCGGCGCCATTGACCACAACCTCCACTCCAGACCGCGCCGCCTGCCCGACAGGCCCAGCGTCCACTTCGATCTGTTGCGGTGGCATGCTGCCGCCACAGTCGGCACGCACAGCACTGCCCACCCGGCGTAGCGCCTTCTGATCGGGCTGCAGGAGGAATAAGGCCACACAGGGGTAATCCTGTATGCGGCGGATGGACTCGGTCACCCGGCAGGCGAGCTGCTCCAGGTCGGTAGCATCGGCTACTCCGGCAATGATCTGGTGTACTGCGGAGAGGTATTGCGTATATAAAGCGGGGGGCGAATACTGTGACTCGCTACCCAATGTGGGGACTCCTCCGTTTAACCATGGTCAGGATATTCCCCATGTCCGGGGTGAATTCAAAACGCACCTCGTCCATCATCTTGCGCATAAAATGAAGGCCCAGTCCTCCTACCGCGCAACGCTTGAGGTCGGGATGAGGATCGGGTTCCGGCACCTGCGTCGGATCAAAGGGGCGGCCCTTGTCGCGCAAGACCACTGTCAGTCCCTCTGCGCTGATATGACAGGTGCACTCGATCTCGCCTCGGCCCTCGCCGCCGTAGGCATGCTCTATAATGTTAGAGCATGCTTCGTCCACCGCCAGTTGCACGGCGCCAATGGCACGCTCGTCAAGCCCCGCCTCTCTGGCGGCCTGGGTCACAAAATCGGAAATATCCCTCAGGCTGGAGAACCACCCTGGGAAAATGCGTGTCCGGGAGGTCTCTTCAGGCATGGGGCTGCGTTACCGTCCTGCCTGCCCATCCAGGCCGATTTCGGTGGCTACTCCTTTCATCGCTTCCAGGACGATGCCAACATGTTCCCACAGCTCCACACCGAGCGCCTCCGCCGCCCGCTCGATCTCTTCGCGGTTGACGGCTGCTGCAAACGCGCGGTCCTTCCACTTTTTACGCACCGACGAGAGTTCCACCTCGCGGATGTCCTTAGACGGTCGGACAAGCGTGACCGCCACCAGCAAGCCCGTGAGCTCATCCACTGCGTACAGCGCTTTAGCCAGACGAGTGTCACGGGGAACGCCGGTCTCTCCATGCGCCAGCACGGCGTTGACGATCTCGTCTGAATAGCCTTTTTCGCGCAGAATGCGCCCGCCAGCGTAGGGATGCTCATCCGGGAAGCGGTCGTAGTCAAAGTCGTGCACCAGGCCGATCGCTCCCCACAGTTCTTCGTCCTCGCCGAAATAGCGGGCGTAGGCGCGCATCGCAGCCTCCACAGCCAGCATATGCCGGATGTGGTTTTCCGTGCTGCCATACTCCTGAATCAATGCCCAGGCCTCATCACGGGTAAGTGTGTCCTTCATTGTCTCTTTCGCCTCCCATAGAGTGACATTGAGTACAGGCATATTATACCGCTTCCTTGAGGAAAACCAATTGCAACTTGAAGGATGGCGCGATTTATGGCAAAATGGGGGCGTTCCAAAAGGATACGCAGGTATTTATTTAAGGAGGCATATGCGCAGCAAAGAGGTCCTCAGATATCCTGAGTGGGCTATGCAGCGCGCGCTCTACAAGTCCATGGGCTACACGGATTATGACCTCGACAGGCCATTAATAGGCATCGCCAATTCGTGGAACCGGCTTGTGCCCGGCCACTGCCACCTGAACCTGGTAGCGGAGTATGTCAAACAGGGGGTTTTGCAGGCTGGTGGAACCCCGGTCGAGTTCGGCCTCATCGCCGCCTGTGATGGCATTGCCCAGGGGCATGTGGGGATGCACTACATTCTGCCCACCAGGGACCTGATCGCCAACGATATAGAGATGATGGTGGAGGCCCATCGGCTGGATGCGCTGGTCCTGCTGGGCTCGTGTGACAAGATTGTGCCCGGTATGCTGATGGCTGCGGCCCGCCTGGACCTCCCGGCCATCCTCGTGGTAGGGGGGCCGATGGAAGGGGGATGCGAGTTCGACGGCCGGGCAGCCGACACTACCTCCATCACCGAGGGATTCGCCATGTGGAAGGCCGGGCGTATTGACGAAGCGACCTATCGGGAACTGGAGGACTGTGCCGCCCCGACATATGGCTCCTGCTCCTTCCTCGGCACCGCCAACACAATGTGCTGCGTGGCGGAAGCGATGGGCATGTGTCTGCCCGGCAGCGCGACCATTCCGGCTACCCAGGCCGCTCGCCTGCGCGTTGCTCAGGCCTCCGGCCGCCAGATCGTGGAGCTATTGCGCCGGGACATCTCGGCCCGCGCCATCATCAATGCCCGGAGCCTGGAAAACGCGATCCGCGTCGGCGCGGCTATCGGCGGCTCCACCAACCTGGCCCTCCATATACCGGCCATCGGCTACGAAGCCGATTGTGAGATCAGTATGGAGCGCTTCGAGGAACTGTGCCGCACCACGCCCTACATCGCCCGGATGAACCCGGCAGCGGCGCCCAACGTCCCGGATTTCCATCGGGCCGGCGGTGTGCCTGCGGTGATGAAGGAGTTGCTGCCCCTGCTGCATGGCGACGCCCTGACCGTCACCGGCAAGAGCATCGCCGAAAATCTGGCCAGCGTACGGCCTGGCGACCGGCGCATGATCAGAACTCTGGATGACCCCTGGAGCGCTGGGGGAGGGCTGGCTGTCCTGCGCGGCAACCTGGCTCCGCGCACAGGAGTCACCAAACCTGCCGCCATTGCCCCCCAGATGCATGTCTTTACCGGCACGGCGCGTTGCTTCGACTCGGAGGAGGAGGCCAACCGGGCCATCATGGAGGGCACAATCCAGGCCGGGGATGTCGTGGTGATCCGCTACGAGGGCCCCAAAGGCGGCCCGGGGATGCGCGAGATGTATACGGCGATGAAGTTGCTCTATGGCCGTGGGCTGGCGCTTCGGACAGCCGTGGTGACGGACGGCCGTTTCTCTGGCACCAACAACGGCTGCTTTGTGGGCCATGTGTCGCCAGAGGCCGCCGAGGGCGGTCCCATCGCCCTCGTGCGCGATGGCGACCGGATCACCATTGATATCCCCAACCGCAGCCTCCACCTGCATGTTGCCGAGGCGGAGCTCGCTTCCCGGCGGGCCGCCTGGAAGCGGCCTGAGCCGAAGTTCAGGCGGGGTTATCTGGCGCTGTACGCCCGTCTGGCCGAGTCGGCTGATCGGGGAGCGGTGATCAGACACAAGATCGAGCCATAGCTATGGGCTACTCAGAACGCTACGAAGCGGCACTGATTCTGGCGGCGCGGGAACATCGGGCGCAAAACCGTAAGGGCACCGACATTCCCTACATCACACACCTGGTGCACGTCTCCCTCATCCTGGCCCGCTACGGTTTCTCCGAGCCGGTAGTCATCGCCGGCCTGTTGCACGATGTAGTGGAAGATCAGGGCTACCCGCTGGCGCTGGTCGAGGCAGAGTTCGGGGCAGAGGTAGCGGAGATGGTGGCGGCGCTCTCCGAGCAGAAGCGGGACGACGCCGGGCAACGACGCCCCTGGCTGGAGCGCAAGGTGGAGGGGTTGGAGAAACTGCGCCGCGCCAGCGCGGGCGCGGTGGCTGTCAAAGCGGCGGACACGCTCCACAATGCCCGTTCGCTGGTGGCAGACTTGCGGAGCGAGGGAGCGGGGGTCTGGGAACGCTTCAACGCCGGCCCATCCTCTTCCCTCTGGTATTACCAGAGCGTGGCCCGCATTGTCCGCGAGAGGCTGGGCGACCACCCGTTAGCAATCGAACTGGAGGAGGCTGTGGCTGCCTTGGCATGCCTGATGGAGTCATGAAAATGCCCCATTTGGGTACTAGATACAGGCCAGGCCCTCCATTATAATCTACACTAGGGAGAGATTGGAATGGTAGTGCCTCATCCACCCGTCAACCCTCAGGAGCGACCGCTTAAGCCGCGCCCATCACCGGGGGCTGGCGGTTGACGTTTGGCTGCTACCGGGTTCTGTGTATCCAGCCAGCCTCCTTGACCAGGGAGGCTGGCTCTTTTTGTGGACGCGGAGCACATAGGGTTTCTACACATCACCCGCATTAGAAAGGAGAGATATGGGCACTGTAGTGGCAAATGCCGGCCTCGAGGGCTTCGTTGTCACCGATAGCAGGATTTGTGCCGTGGATGGAGAACGTGGACGGCTCCTCTACCGCGGCATTGACATCGGTGAACTGGCCCAACACTCCACCTACGAGGAGACAGTCTACCTGCTCTGGTATGGGGAGCTCCCCAACAGGGAGCAATTGGAAGCTTTCAAGAGCAGGCTCGCCTCGGAGCGGGAGGTGGATGAGAGTATCTGGCACCTGCTTCTGGCGTTGCCTGGTCGCCCGCAGCCGATGGAGGCGCTGCGCACGGCCGTCTCAGCGCTCGCCTGCTGCGATCCGGACAACGGCTTCGACCATCAGGAGGCCAATCTCAACAAAGCCATCCGCCTGACCGCGAAAATGCCGACCATCATTGCCTACTATCATCGCCGCATACAGAACAAAGAGCGGGTACACCCGGACCCGGAGCTGGGACATGCCGAGAACTTTCTGTACATGCTGAGGGGCGAGCGTCCCAAACCCCTGGAAGCACGTGCCCTCGATATGGCGATGATCCTGATGGCCGACCATGAACTGAACGCTTCGACCTTCGCGGCCCGTGTCACGGCCTCCACTCTCTCGGACATGTACTCCGCGATCACTTCGGCGATAGGCACGCTCAAAGGGCCGCTCCATGGCGCGGCCAACCAGCGGGCCATGGAAATGCTGCTGGAAATCGGGAGCGTCGAGAATGCAGAACCCTATATCGAGGCCGCGCTGGCGGCCAAGAAGCGCATTATGGGGTTCGGCCACCGCGTGTACAAGACGGGGATGGATCCGCGCGTCGTCTACCTGCGCGAGATGTTGCACGAGCTCTGTATGCGCCTGGGCGATTGCCATTTCTATCATCTGCCCGTGGTGGTGGCCTCCATCGTCAAGGAAAAGAAGGGCCTGCATCCTAACGTGGATTTCTTCGCCGCGCCGTTGCTCTACACGTTGGGCATCCCGGTGAACTTCTTCACCCCGGTGTTCGCGGCCAGCCGCGTCGCAGGATGGACCGCCCATGTAATGGAGCAGTATGAGAACAACCGCCTCCTCCGCCCGCTCTCCAACTACGTCGGCCCGATGGACAGGCACTACGTACCCATTGAGCAACGCAACGGTCACCTGACCGAATCTCTGACCCCGGTCTATGCGGAGGCCTGTGTGCAGTGAGCCAAAACCTGGCACGTAAAATCCTGGCCGCACATCTGGTGAGCGGCAGCCTGATACCCGGCGAGGAAATCGCCATTTCGATTGACCAGACGCTCACGCAGGACGCCACGGGGACACTGGTGTGGCTGGAATTCGAGGCCATGGGGCTGCCGCGCGTGCGCGTGGGGCGGGCGGTCAGTTATGTGGACCACAATACACTCCAGACCGATTTCCGCAACGCCGACGACCATCGCTATTTACAGACGGTGGCGGCCCGGTATGGGGCTTACTTTTCGCGCCCGGGCAACGGTATCTGCCACCAGGTGCACCTGGAGCGCTTCGCGGTGCCCGGCCAGACCCTCCTCGGCTCTGATAGCCACACCCCGAACGCTGGCGGCCTGGGTATGCTGGCCATCGGCGCCGGCGGGCTGGACGTGGCCGTGGCGATGGCTGGCGGGCCCTTTTACCTGACCATGCCCCGAGTGCTGGGGGTAAAGCTGATAGGCAAGCTGGGCCCCTGGGTCACGGCCCGCGATGTCATTCTCGAGCTGCTGCGGCGTATCTCGGTGAAAGGTGGTGTGGGCAAAATCATCGAGTATTACGGCCCTGGCGTGGCCTCCCTCACCGTGGATGAGCGGGCGACCATCTGCAATATGGGCGCCGAGACTGGGGCCACGACCTCGCTTTTCCCCAGCGATGAGCAGACCAGGGCTTATCTGGAAGCGCAGGGACGTGGTGAGGACTGGAAACCACTGACCGCTGACCCTGATGCCGCCTACGACGAGGTTATGGAGCTAGACCTGAGTGCGCTTGAGCCATTGATCGCCTGCCCCTCCAGCCCGGATAATGTGGTGCCGGTGCGCGAGGTCGAGGGCCTGCCGGTGGCACAGGTCTTCGTCGGCGCTTGCGTCAACGCCTCCTACGCGGACTTGATGACCGTAGCCACGCTGCTGCGCGGCAAGACCGTGCATCCGCAAGTGAGCCTGGTCATTGCCCCGGGGAGCAAACAGGTCTTCACGATGCTCGCCAGGAATGGTGCACTGGCCGATCTCATCGCGGCCGGGGCGCGCATCCTGGAGGCAGCCTGTGGGCCGTGCGTCGGCGTGGGACAGGCTCCACCCAGCGACGCCGTATCACTGCGCACCTCTACCCGCAACTTCAAGGGACGCAGCGGCACGCCGGACGATCAGGTCTATCTGGCCAGCCCGGCCACCTGTGCTGCGGCAGCGCTCACTGGCGTCATCACTGACCCGCGCAAGCTGGGCACACCGGTCGTCATCGAGCCACCCGCTCGCTTCGCGGTCGAGGACAATATGATTGTGCCGCCAGCGGCCAACCCGGAGGAGGTGCAGATCATCCGTGGCCCTAATATCAAGCCCCTCCCGCCCTTCTATCCCTTCCCGGAGAGGCTGCGTGGCCGGGTGTTGATCAAGGTGGGGGACAACATCACCACCGACCATATCCTGCCAGCCGGCGCCAAGGTACTGCCGCTGCGCTCCAACATACCGGCTATTGCGGAGCACGTCTTCGGGCAGGTTGACCCGGACTTCGCCAGGCGGGCCAGGGAATGGGGCGGCGGCTTCATAGTCGGAGGGACGAACTACGGGCAGGGCTCCAGCCGTGAACATGCGGCGCTTGCGCCGGCGTATCTGGGCATCAGAGCCGTTGTGGCCCGCTCATTTGCCCGCATTCACCACGCCAATCTGGTTAACATGGGCATCCTCCCTCTCGTCTTCGCCGATCCGGCTGACTATGAGACGATCGCCCAGGGCGACGAATGGGAGGTCACGGACGTGTATACCGCGCTGAGGCGCGGAGACAGGCTCGTCGTCCGCGACATCACGCACGGCAGGACTTTCGAGTTAACGTACCATCTTACCGAACGGCAGATTGCAGTGTTGCTAGCAGGAGGGCTGTTAAATTACATCAAATCTGGAGGAAAATAGCAGATGGCCTATCGCGTCACCCTGATCCCCGGCGACGGCACCGGCCCCGAAGTGGTCGAGGCTGCACGCCGGGTACTCGAAGCCACTGGCGTCGAGTTTGTATGGGACGTGCAGGAAGCAGGGGCCGAGGTGATGGATAAATACGGCACCCCCCTGCCAGAATCCGTCCTCGAGTCCATCAGGATGAATAAAGTAGCCCTCAAGGGGCCCATCACCACCCCTGTGGGCACCGGTTTCCGCAGCGTGAACGTCGCCATCCGCCAGGCGCTGGACCTTTATGCTAATCTGCGTCCAGCCCGGATGATGAAGGGCGTCCACACCGCTTTCGAGGGCGTGGACATTGACCTGGTCGTGGTGCGCGAGAACACCGAGGGGCTGTATGTGGGAGTGGAACACGAGGTGATTCCCGGCGAAGCCGCCGAGTCCATCTGTATCGCCACCCGGAAGGGCTGCGAGCGGATCGTGCGCTTCGCCTTCGAGTATGCCCGTGCCAATGGTCGCCGCCGGGTGACGGCGGTGCATAAGGCCTGTCTCTTATACACATCT
>JAOAAG010000192.1 GCA_026418995.1 Anaerolineae bacterium | reverse complement strand
CGCTCGTCGGCAGCGTCAGATGTGTATAAGAGACAGGCCATGGCCCAGGTAGTGGAGGACGGAGAAGGGGGGGCGGTCCCGGCGGGCGAGGTACTCGCCGACGGCGTCGGCCTCAGCGATGCGGGTAACGAAGGTGGCGGGGACCGGGATGGTCCGCAGGGCGTCGGTCAGTTCCTGGAGGGCCCGGTCCACGGCCACGGGGTCGGCAGTCAGCGGGCTGCTGAGCAGGAGAAGGATGTGGGGGTGGTCCGGTGGGGGCATCTCATTTCTCCAGCGCTTTCAGCCGCTCCTTAAGGAAGCCATAACCGCCCTGCCGCAGGAGATAGGAGGCCAGGTAGAGCTTCTGTTCACCCTCGGCGTACGTATTGAGCCTTTCCAGGTAGTCCTCCACCTGCTCCGGCGTGTGCAGCGCAGAGGCATGGGCGAACAGGCGGACCTGTTGCCTCAGTTTCTCCACGGGCAGGCGGGTGGCCTGCTCCAGAAGGGGAATATGGCTCAGAGCAAGACTCTGATCTATCTGTTCCCGACAGAACTGCTGGAAACGTCCGTAGAGGTCGGCCAGGGAGATGGAGACCGCTTCCCCGGCTTCAGAGGTCAGGGGCTGGAGGAGGTTAATACGGGTGCGGAGGAGGGCCTGCCATCCCACGCCTGTCGCCAGGGCCAGCACATAGGGATGGTCCGAACGGAATACAGAGTACATCAGGGCGAAGGCAAGCAGGGCAAAAGCCACGTTGGCGCCTATTAAAAGCCCACTCCACCAGCTCCACAGCGCTCGCCGGACATTGCTCCGGAAAGCCTGTACAATCTCGGTCAGCGTCCACAGGAAGGCCAGGACGGCTACCACCAGATACGGGCCCCATGCAGTTGCATTGTCCACGGCTGTCAGCTACCCTCACACGCAACACGCACACGCAACACGCAGCACGCAACACGCAGCACGCTATAGCCGCTTTGCCTCCTGTCGCCCCCGTGCGGTGAGGGAGACCTGCTGCCACCCCCGCAGCGTCTTAATTTCCACCAGTCCCTCCCGCTCCATTTCCCTCAGGACCGGCCGAATCTCGTCCGGGAGGGAGAGGGTCACTGCTGCCAGCTCGGGGAAGAAGGCCGGCCCTCCACGCTGCAAGGCCCCGAGGATCTCGCGGCGCAGTCGCTCGGGAGGGCGGGTCTGCGCTTCGCTCTTCTCTTCACCCCGCGGGTTTCCCAGCTCCCGTGAGATAGTTTCCAGCTTCTCCTGCGAGGCTTTCAGCGCCTCTGCCTCTGGAATGTCTCTGTAGGTGTCCGCGATCTGGCTCAGTTGCCGGGA
This sequence comes from Anaerolineae bacterium, assembly GCA_026418995.1. Classification (GTDB taxonomy): domain Bacteria; phylum Chloroflexota; class Anaerolineae; order B4-G1; family B4-G1; genus JAOAAG01. Next base: position 8,137 of record JAOAAG010000192.1, on the reverse strand, counting down.
GATTTCATCGAGCGTTCGCACCACATCGGCTGGCAGCGTTCTTGGAGTGCATCCATGGTGGTCAATTCCTGTCTCCGGCATCACTCACCTCCTCTACCTGCCGCCTGGCCTTAAGCGTCAGCAAGTACCATGGTCATCTCTATTTTACACTATCGGACGGCAAATAGCAATAGCAGGGCGTGAACCGGCGTGCGTCGTTTTGACTTCTATTCGGAAGTGCGTATAATAACAATTGCTACCGGACGCCCAACATTCTGTCATTGGAGGCAGGTACCATGAGCATTGAAGCCATTTATCAGGCAGTGCTGGACGGTGATGCAGAGGCGGCACAGGACAGTGTGAGGGCTGCGCTGGATGCCGGGGTCTCTCCTGCAGAGATCCTGAACAGAGCCTGTATCCCGGCGATGACCGAGGTGGGGCGGCTTTTCGAGGCAGGGGAGAAATTCGTGCCGGAGATGCTCATCTCGGCGCGGGCGATGAAGGCTGCCGTGGCCCTGCTGAAGCCCCACCTGGGCCAGGCAGACGTCAAGAGTGTGGGCAAGGCTGTCCTGGGCACAGTTGCCGGAGACCTGCACGATATCGGCAAGAACCTGGTGGCGATGATGCTTGAGGGCACCGGGTTCGAGGTCGTTGATCTGGGCACTGATGTTCCCCCGCAGCGGTTTGTGGAGGCCGTGCGCGAGCACAAGCCTGATATCGTCGGTATGTCGGCGCTGCTGACCACGACCATGCCAGCGATGAAGACCACCATCGAGGCACTGACCGAAGCGGGCCTGCGAGAGCGCGTTAAAGTGCTTGTAGGAGGTGCCCCGGTCACCCAGGAATTTGCCGACAGGATCGGCGCCGATGGGTACGCCCCCGATGCCAGCAGCGCGGCCCGCCGCGCTAAGGAGCTGATAGGAGCTGCCTGAGCTGAACACCCTCCCGCAGGTTCGCCAGGCCGCTCCCGGGAGCAGGGGTGGCGCACTGCGGTGTGCCCGCCCTTAACTATTACGTCTGATCTGCAGGAGGGTGGCCGGAGCCATCGCTCAGAATGACAGACGTCTGTGTCTACTCCACACCTGTACCCCCGACACCTCGCGGTGTCGCCCCCTGTGGTCAACTGGTGTCTGCTCATAACCCGGCACGGGTTGACCGGACAAGCGAGAGATGGAAACGATGACCACACCGACAGAAACGATCATCAATCTTGCGCCGGGATGTTTCTCCGATCGGGAAAGAACCCTGGTCGTGCATGGCCCGCTCAGCGCCGCAACGTTCCTGTTTGAAAGCGGCGTGCATGGCCTCAGGTTGGTTAACGAGGTCGGTCAACTGGTGATGCTTCCCTTCCAGGGACAGCAGATATGGTCTGCCGAGCTGGGCGGTCGCAATCTGACGATGAAATCTATGTTTGCCTCTCCCCGCCCTACTCGGGTGTACCTGGAAACCTATGGCGGTTTTCTGCTCCACTGCGGGGCGACGGCGATGGGAGTGCCATCCAAAGAGGATACCCATCCGCTGCATGGCGAGCTGCCTAACGCGCCCTACCAGAAAGCCTGGCTAGTGGTGGGAGAGGACGAACACGGCTCGTATATAGGGCTGGGTGGGGAATATCAGCACACGGTCGCTTTCAACCATAACTATGTCGCCAGGCCGCTGGTGAAGCTCTACGCTGGCTCCACACTTTTCCGCGTTGAGCTGACCATCACCAATCTCAAACACTCCGACATGGAGCTGATGTACCTGGCCCACGCCAATTTCCGGCCGGTTGACTACGGCCGCCTGGTATACAGCGCTCGCTGCGACCCCGCCCATGTGCGTGTACGGCGGAGCATTCCCGCCCATATCCGTCCGCCTGCTGGTTACGCCGCGTTCCTGGAGGAGCTGGCCTTGCACCCGGAAAAGCACCATCTCCTCAGCCCGGAATTGCGGTTTGACCCGGAGGTGGTTTTCTTCATTGATTACCTGGCCGATGCGGAAGGCTGGGCCCACAGTATGCAGGTCCATCCAGATGGCAGTGCTGACTATATTGCCCACCGCCCCGATCAATTGGACAAAGGCATCCGCTGGATCTCTCGCACGGCCGACCAGGACGCCCTGGGCATCGTCCTGCCTGCCACCGCCGAGCCCGAAGGGTATCTGGCGGAGAAAGCCAAGGGCCATATCAAACTCATTCCGCCCCTTGGGCAATTCCGCTGTGAGATGGTGATGGGCATGCTCACCCCGCCGGAAGCAGAGCGGATGGCGAAGACAATCGCCGACCTCGTCGGGTGATCATTCCTTACCTGGGATGTGACAGATGCAGGAACCAGCGCCCCCTTTCAGCGCCATGTTTATCGCCGCCCACCCGGACGACATTGAGTTCGTCGTTGCCGGCACGGCGGCCAAATGGGCCCGTGCAGGCACCAGGATACGTTACGTGATCGTCACCAGCGGCGATGCCGGCACCCACCGACCGGAGCTCACCCGTGCGGAGCTGGCGCGCATTCGGGAAGCTGAGCAGTGCGCCGCCGCTCGCATCGTTGGTGTGGATGAGAAGGATGTGGTTTTCCTGCGCTACCATGACTGCGAGGTGGAGCCGACACTGGCCCTGCGCCGCGACCTGGTGCGCGAGGTGCGCCGTTTCAGGCCGGACGTGGTGGTGTGCTTTGATCCCACCGAGCTATTCATCGGAGATGGCTACATTAACCATCCCGACCACCGGGCCGTCGCCCAGGCGGCCCTCGATGCCGTTGCGCCGACGGCCGCTATGCCCCTCGTATTCCCCGAGCTGCGGGCCGAGGGTTGGGAGCCGCATCAGGTCAAAGAGGTGTTCGTGGCCACCCGCTCCGGCGCCAACACCTGGATTGACATCACCGAGACGATCGAAACGAAGATCGAGGCCCTGCGGCAGCACGCGAGCCAGTTCCCCGACGGCTGGGACCCGGCGGAGATGGTACGCGCCTGGGCTGTGGAGAACGGTGCAGGCGCTGGCGTTCCCTATGCCGAGAGCTTCAGACGCATCATCCTGGTACGCGAGTAAGGAGGAAAATGTCCGCTGCACGTAGCTTTCTGGCACTTGACCTGGGGGCAGAGAGTGGACGGGCTATCCTGGGACAGTTCAACGGTCGGCAGCTTAGCCTGGTGGAACTCCATCGTTTCCCCAACGGCCCGGTGCGCCTGCCTGACGGCCTGCACTGGGATGTGCTGCGGCTATGGAGTGAAATCAAAACGGGATTGGGCCTGGCGGTGCAAAAAGAGGGAGCGACGCTCTCCGGTGTGGGCCTGGATACGTGGGGGGTTGACTTTGCGCTGCTGGATCGGGATGGCGCTTTAATCGGTAACCCCTATCACTACCGCGACAGCCGCACCGACGGCATGCTCGAGGAGGCCTTCAGTCGCGTCCCGCGTGAGGAGATTTTCGCCCAGACCGGCATCCAGTTTATGCAACTGAACAGCCTCTACCAGTTGCTCGCGATGGTCGTGCGCCGCTCTCCAGCTCTGGAGATTGCCACGACTTTTCTGACGATGCCGGATTTGTTCAACTATTGGCTCAGTGGGCGCCGGGTGTGCGAGTTCAGCATCGCCACGACCACTCAGTGCTATAACCCGCGCACAGGCGATTGGGCCAGGTCACTGCTGGAGACACTGGGGATCCCCTCTCATATCTTCCCTGAGATCGTGCCTCCCGCCACAGTGCTGGGTGAGCTGCTGCCGGAGGTGGCAGATGAGGTGGGAGCGGGCAAGCTGCCGGTCATCGCTCCGGCCTGTCACGACACCGGTAGCGCGGTCGCTGCTATCCCGGCGGCGGATGAGGACTTTGTATACATCAGCTCCGGCACATGGTCGCTGATGGGCGCGGAGGTCAAGGAACCGATTATCAATGACCAGAGCCTGGCCTTCGGCTTGACCAACGAGGGTGGGGTGGGGGGCACCTTCCGTTTCCTGAAAAACATCATGGGACTGTGGCTGGTGCAGGAATGTCGGCGCACCTGGGCACGTGAGGGGGAGGAGCTCTCTTACGACGAGCTGACCACTCTGGCAGCGGAGGCAGTGCCCCTGCGCTCCTTTGTGGATCCCGATGCCACCGTCTTCCTGAAGCCGGGCGATATGCCCGCCCGCATCCGCGACTTCTGCGCGCAAACCGGGCAGCCGGTCCCGCAAAGCAAGGGTGAGATCATCCGCTGTGCCCTCGACAGCCTGGCGCTCAAGTACCGCTGGGTGCTGGAACGGTTAGAGGAGATCATGGGCCGCCGTCTGGAGCCCCTCCACATTGTGGGGGGTGGCACGCGCAACCGGCTGCTCAATCAGCTCGCCGCGGACGCCACAGGCCGCCAGGTCATCGCCGGGCCGGTCGAGGCGACCGCAGCGGGCAATATCATCGCGCAGATGATGGCATTGGGCCATATCGCGTCGCTGAAAGAAGGGAGACAAATCGTCCGCCAGTCTTTCGAGATGACGGTGTACGAACCACGGACTGGCGCTGGCTGGGATGATGCCTATGAACGCTTCCTTGCCGTGATGGAGCAAAGCACATAGTAGCGCGTGGAGTAACCTGGTGTTCCCCACCTTCGCTCCCACGCTAAGGAGGAGACAATGCTTGCCCAAACGCCGCCGATGGGATGGAATAGTTGGAATACCTTCGGGCCGGAGATCGAAGAGAGCCTCATCAGGGAAACAGCCGATGCGTTCCTCTGTGAAGGACTGAAGGACGCGGGATACGAGTACGTGGTGATTGACGATCTGTGGGAAGCCGATGCCCGTGTTAATGGCCGTTTGACCTGGGATCAGGACAAGTTTCCCGCAGGCATCCCGGCGCTGGCAGAGTATGTGCATAGCAAAGGGCTTAAGTTCGGCCTCTACTCCTGTGCCGGAACGCATACCTGCGGCAGGAAACCAGCCAGCTTCGGCTACGAAGAAGTGGACGCCTGGACCTTCGCCGAATGGGGGGTAGACTTCCTGAAATATGATTTCTGCTTCGTCCCGCCCGGCGTAGATGGGCCGTCCCTGTACCGCAAGATGGGGCAGGCCCTGCGCGCCACCGGCAGGCCGATCCTCTTTAGTATCTGCGAGTGGGGGATGAACAAACCCTGGAAATGGGGAGCCTCGGTGGGGGGACATATGTGGCGGACCACTGGTGACATTGCCGATTCATGGGAGTCCATTGTGCACATCGGCTTTGAGCGCCAGGCTGGACTGGAGCCATATGCAGGTCCCGGCCACTGGAACGATCCCGATATGCTTGTGGTGGGGATGTACGGCAAGGGTAATGTGGCGCGCGGGGGATGTACCGACGCGGAGTACCGCAGCCATTTCAGCCTCTGGTGCCTGCTGGCAGCGCCCCTCATGATCGGCTGCGACGTGCGTCACATGACCGGGGCCACGCGCGAGATCCTGCTCAACCGGGAGGCCATTGCCGTAAACCAGGATGCACTGGGGCGGCAGGGATACCGCGTGGGCAAGGTGGATTATGCAGGGGAGATAGCCGAGGTGTGGGCCAAGCCGCTGGTAGATGGGTCCATCGCGGTGGGGCTGTTCAACCTGGGGAATATGTCGGGGCGGTTAATCGGCGTGGCATGGGAATCGTTGGGACTTGATGATCGCCGCCCATGCCTGGTGCGCGATCTCTGGGCCCATGAGGACATCGGCGTCTTCACCGGGGATTTCACCGCTCGCGTGGACAGCCATGACGTGGCGCTGGTGCGGATCACCCCGCAGCGCTAGGCTCAAAGCTCTATCCCGGCGCGGGCCTTCACCCCCTTCTTATAGTAGTGCTTAACCTCGCACATCTCCGTCACCAGGTCGGCGCGCTCGATTAACTCACGCGGCGCGCGCCGGCCGGTGAGGATCACCTCGACCGATTCCGGCTTCTGGTCCAGAAACTCCAGTATCTCCTCTACCTCCAGGAGTCCAAACCAGATTGCGATGTTGACCTCGTCCAGCACTACAACGTCATATTGACCTGAGAGCATCGCCCGACGTGCCCGCTCCAGCCCCTGGCGTGCCAACGTGACGTGCCCCTGGGTCACTTCTTCGCGGCGGACACAGCCTGGCTGACCATATTGTTCAATAGTGATATAGGGCAGGTTGCGCAGGGAGTGCAGCTCACCATAGTCCTGGCCTTTCATAAACTGGCCGATGTATGTGCGCAGTTCGTGGCCAGCCGCGCGCAGTGCCAGGCCCAGGGCTGCTGTCGTTTTGCCCTTGCCATCGCCGGTGTAGACCTGGATGTAACCTTTGGGGAGAGGCATGGCCTGTACGCTCGAAGCCTGCTAACATAAAAGCGGGAGCCTCGCGGCTCCCGCTCTCTCCGAATACCCTGTGCTACATAGCCCCTTTGGCTACCTCGGCCAGCCGCGCAAACGTTTCCCGATCGCGCACGGCTATATCGGCCAGCATCTTGCGGTCCAACTCCACTCCGGCCTGTTTCAGGCCATGGAGGAACCTGCTGTAAGAGAGGCCGCTCTGGCGCGCTGCCGCGTTGATGCGCGCGATCCACAGGCGCCGCAGATCACGCCGGCGTTGACGGCGGTCTCTATAGGCATACCATTGGGCTTTCATCCACGCCTCATTGGCGCGGCGGAACAGACGGTGGCGCGTCCCCCAGTATCCCTGCGTCTGGCGCAGAATCTTCTTATGGCGGTAGCGTGTCCTGGTACCTCCTTTGACGCGCATCGCTTTACCTCCCCTTCTCGTTCAGGTAGGGGGCCAGACGTCTGACGCGCCGGGCAATCCCCTGAGACTCCACAGGAAGCATGTCGTCGTAGAGGCGCTTGGCCCGGGCACTCTTCTTGCGCCGCAGGTGGGATTTGCCCTGTTTGGTACGCATCAAGAGGCCTTTGCCGCCTTTTGTCAGGCGGAAACGCTTTGAAGTAGACTTATGAGTCTTGATTTTCGGCATAACTGGGAACCCTCACTCTCACTTTTTCTTCGCCGGTGCCAGCACCATGACCATAGTACGGCCCTCCTGGTCCGGCTGTTGCTCGATGACTGCTACGTCAGAAAGCTCCTCCGCGATTTCCATCAACTGCTCAATCGCAATCTCAGGGTAGGACACCTCGCGCCCTCTGAAGCGTACCCGTACCCTGACTTTCATACCATCGGCCAGCCAGCGCCGAGCGTCACGTACTTTAAAGGAAATGTGATGGTCGGTTGTTTTGGGGCGTAACCGAATCTCCTTAACTTCGATTTGCTTTTGCGCCTTGCGGGCTTCCCGCTCCTGTTTGGACTGCTGGTAGATGAATTTACCGAAGTCCATAACCCGCACCACAGGCGGGTCCGCCGTAGGTGAGACCTCGACCAGGTCCAGGTCCTGTGCTCTGGCCACTGCTCGGGCCTCAGCGATGGAAACGATGCCCTTATGGGTGCCGTCGGCATCAATCAGCCTGACGGGAGAGGCTCTGATCTCATCGTTAACGCGATACCGCTCCCGAATCTCGGTACGTTCCCTTTTGCTAATTCCGACTACCTCCCGGTGTATGTTCGGCGCTGCGCCTTTATAGATGATAACACAATTGTAACAAGGTGTCAAATCACGTGTGTGCTATGGGATTGCATTTGTCTCTCTTTCCGGTTATACTCATTGGCAGGAAAGGCCAGGATAGAGTTAAGGAGGCCCTATGAAACCTTGGCTGCGTAGCCTGCTCATCGTCCTGGGTTCATGCCTGCTGCTCCTGCTGGTTGGCCCATTCCTGGTGCCGGTGCCACCACTGGAGGGTACTGTCCCGCCGGAGCAACTGGCCGACCCAGACAGCCGCTTCATCGAGGTGGACGATCTCACCGTGCACTACAAAACTGCCGGAGCGGGGCGCCCGGCCTTCCTGCTCCTGCACGGCTTCGCTGCCAGCACTTTTTCCTGGCGTGAGGTCATCGGGCCGATGGCGGAGTGGGGAACCGTCGTCGCCTTCGACCGCCCAGGCTTCGGCCTGACGGAGCGCCCATTGCGCTGGGAAGGCCCCACCCCCTACAGCCATGAAGCCCAGGCCCAACTGACGGTGAGGTTGATGGACGCGCTGGCGATAGAACAGGCCGTGCTGGTGGGCAACTCCGCTGGCGGCGCGATAGCACTTCTGACCGCGTTAACCTACCCGGAGCGAGTGGAAGCGCTGGTACTGGTTTCCCCGGCTGTCTACGTGAATGGAGGAACATTCCGCTGGATACCTGTCTCTTATACACATCT
>JAOAAG010000170.1 GCA_026418995.1 Anaerolineae bacterium | reverse complement strand
GGTTTGGAGCATGGAGTACAGCGCCGCGATACCATCGCCGCCGATGCCGTAGCCGGTTGAAGTAGGCAGGCCAATCACAGGCACATCCACCAGCCCGGCGACCACAGAAGGGAGCGCCCCATCCATTCCGGCGGCCACGATCAGGACGTCCACCTGGTGTACCTCCAGCATGGTATGTAGCGGCTCGAACAGCCGGTGCAGCCCCGCGACGCCCACGTCGTAAGCCGTGTAGACGGTGCACCCCATCTCCCGGCAGAGCAACGCCGCCTCCTCCGCTACGGGAATATCCGAGGTGCCGGCGGAGAGCACGCCCACACGTCCGCCCGTCTGCGGGCGCACAAAGTCCGGGCGGCGCAGCACTGCAGCGCGGGCGGGCGCGACCCACTCGATTTCCGCCTCCGCCGCAAACTCCTGGTGGAGTCTCCTTTCCAGCTCCGGCCCCACGCGGCTGAGAATGGCCCGTCCGGTGCGCTCGAGAAAGGCACGGGCGATCCCCAGACTCTGCTCCACTGTCTTGCCGTCTGCCAGGATCACCTCGGGCACACCCTTGCGCTGGGCCCTATCGAAATCTGGTGTGGAAAAGTTGCGCCATGTCGCTTCCTGCGTGGTCATATCACCTCACTCATCCCTTGTATATTTAAGTCGCCTTGGCGTCCTTTGCGGTTTCTAAATTGAACCGCAAAGCGCGCGAAGGACGCAAAGAAAAACTTGAAAACCTTTGCGCTCTTGGCGTCCTTTGCGGTTTGGTTGAACCGCAAAGCGCGCGAAGGACGCAAAGGGTTTTCCCATCATTCTTTGCGCTCTTGGCGCCCTTTGCGGTTTACATTGAACCGCAAAGCGCGCGAAGGACGCAAAGGTGTGTCCATAATCCTTTGCGCTCTTGGCGTCCTTTGCGGTTTGGTTGAACCGCAAAGCGCGCGAAGGACGCAAAGGTGTTTCCATAATCCTTTGCGCGCTTGGCCCCCTTTGCGGTTTGTCGAAGAGCATATGATGAAGGACGCACATTTACGCCCTTAATGATGCCCTATTTTCCAGGATTACGCAAGTGTAGCCCCCAGGTGACCAAAAATCAGGAGTGTAGATAGCTTACCTGGCCGCAGGGACAATCCCTGCGCGTCCTGAGGGGCGGGGAAAACAACCTGCCCAATGGCACTACGGCTGGCATTTTTACCCCGTTAAGCTATAATTTACCCTCTGGACAGTGCTACCGAGGGGCAACCCTTGAAGAGCTGAGGAGGATGTTGTGCCCAAACGGCTATCCGTAATTGATGTAGATCGCTGCGTAGGTTGTCAATCCTGTATGTTTGCCTGTGCTCGCAGAGTAGGAGAGGGAGGACTTGCCAGTTCCTGCATAGGAGTCCGTTCACACGGCGGAATGCGTCGAGGATTCGTGGTCATCGTTTGCCGTGCTTGTGCTGATCCTCCCTGTGCCCGCGTCTGCCCCACCGATGCGCTGACACCGCGTAGCGGTGGTGGCGTGCGCCTGCGCCACGAACTATGCATCGGCTGCGGTAACTGCGTCGAGGCCTGCCCGTTCGGTGCGGTCTTCTGGGACAGAGCCCAGAGCAAGCCCCAAATTTGTGTCTACTGCGGCTATTGTGTGCGCTACTGTCCTTACGATGTGCTGGCGCTGGAGGAACTTGTCCCGGAGGTGGCCGATGCTGAAAGATGATCCGCTCGCTAGAGTGCTGTATGTGGACCTTTCCCGCCGCAAGTTCTGGGTCGAGGAGCGGCGCGATCTCTTCGAGGCATACCTGGGTGGGACCGGTGTCGCCATCCGTCTTCTGGAGGAGGAGTGCCCGCCCGGCGCCGACCCGTTAGGGCCGGGTAATCCGATCATCCTGGCAGTGGGGCCTCTAGCTGGCCTATTCCCTATGGCCTCCAAGACCGTCGCGATGTTCAAATCTCCCCATACAGGCAACCTGGGCGAAAGCCACTGCGGCGGGCGCAGCGCCATCGCTCTGCGTATGGCAGGCTACGGTGCGATGGTCATCAGAGGAACCAGCCCCTCGCCAGTTTATCTGGTCGTCGAGGGGGATAGCGTCCAGTTTCGTGACGGGGCGGCATTGTGGGGGGTGCGTTCGAGCTACACGGTCGGGAGCGTCCTGCGCGACCTCACTTCTGGCTCAGGCCTCCGCACCATTATGCGCATCGGCCGCGCCGGGGAGCGCCGCGTTACCTATGCCTGTGTCATCACAGAAACATATCGCCACTTCGGCAGACTGGGATTGGGCGCTGTGTTCGGCGCCAAGTTGTTGAAGGCTATGGTCATTTCCGGGCAGCGTTACCTGCCGGTCAAGGAGCGACGGGCCTATCGGGAAACCTACGATACTATCTTCGAGGCGGCTACCGAATCTCCCCTGATGCGGAAATACCATGAGCTGGGCACGGCTATGAACGTGCTGCCGCTGAACGAGATCGGAGCGCTGCCCACACGCAATCTCCGGGAGGCCCGTTTTGAAGGGGCAGAGGCCATCTCCGGGGAGCGTCTGGCCAGGGAGTATCTGGGGCGCCGCCTGGCTTGTGCCCACTGTCCAGTGGCCTGCATTCACCTGGCTGCGCTGCGCATTCCCCACCCCAAGGAGCCGTACTTTTACAAGACCTCTATGCTGGGCTACGACCACGAGCCGATCTACGCGCTGGGTAGTATGCTGGGCGGATCCGATGTCCAGGGCATGTTCCTGTTGCTGGACGAGACGGAGATACTCGGGCTGGACGCTATGAGTACGGGCGTGGTGCTGGCGTGGGCTACGGAAGCCCAGGAACAGGGACTCATCTCCCACGAGGAGACCGGAGGCCTCACACTGCACTGGGGCGATTATCCCACCTACATCGAGGCGGTGCGGCGCATCGTTGCGCAACCGAACGCGTTTTATCGCGCCCTCGCGCGAGGTGTGGAGCATGCCGCTTCGGTCTACGGCGGCGCCGACTTTGCCCTCGCCTTCGGGGGCAACGAGATGCCCGGCTACCACACCGGCCCGGGGGCACATCTCACCTATTTAACCGGAGCACGCCACAGCCATCTCGACAGCGCCGGATATGCCTTGGACCAGAAGATGGCAGCCGAAGGACTCCCGCCCACACCCGAAGGGATGGCCCAGGCGTTGCTTACAGAGGAACGCTGGCGGCAGGTATTGGCCAGTCTTGGCGTCTGTTTCTTTGCCAGGGGGGTCTACACGCCGGAGCTTGTGCTCCGTGCGCTCGCTGTCGCAGGGTTCGAGTGGACGACGGAGGAGCTAAACAGCCTGGGGAGAGAGACGCTGCAGCGTAAGTATGCGTTCAAACAGCGCGAGGGATTTGAACCGGCAGCGCTGCGCATCCCACGTCGCATCCTGGAAACCCCTTCTCCACTGGACAGAGTGGATGAGCCGTTCCTGCGTCAGGCGATTGCTCGTTTTATGAAGGGAGTCGCGGAAGAGTGAGGAGGCAGAGTGCAGGGGGCGGGGGGCAGGAAGCAGGAAGATAGGCCAGAGGGATTGAGCTGGACTTTCCGGGGGCAACGCCTGGATATGTCCCAGTTCATCACCGCGATGGCTCATTTTTACCGGGCAGAGATCAGCCGATGCAATACCTGGCGCACGCGGCTGGACACGACAACCAACTGGGCGGTGGTGACTGTGGGGGCAGGGCTGACCTTTGTGTTCGGCGCGCCTCAGAATCCCCATTTCGTGCTCTTACTGGTACTCTCGTTAGTGCTTATCTTCCTGTATATAGAGGCGCGACGCTACCAATACTATGCCCTCTGGTCGTACCGGGCGCGCTTTATCGAGACCGATTTCTTCGCTGCGATGCTCGCTTCGCCGCGCAGCGTCTCCTCGGATTGGGCTGACCACCTGGCACAGAGCCTGGTTCAGCCTTCCTTCCCTATCGGGCGCCTGGAGGCACTGGGGAGACGTTTCCAGCGCAACTACGTGTGGTTGACCACCCTGCTGCTTCTCAGTTGGATCCTCAAGCTGGCTATGCACCCGACAGCGGCCCCCGACGTATCTACCCTTGTCGAGCGAGCCGGTTTCTGGCTCTTTCCGGGAAGCTGGGTGATGGCCTGTGTAGGGCTGGCGTACTTTACGCTGGTCGCGCTGTCGGTGATCGTGATGCTGCGCATTGCCTGGCTGGCGGAGGAATTCCCTGCTCACTGGCTGGGAAAAAGGCTGCGACGGGTGCTCGGCCCGCTGATGCCGTCACCCCAGGCCCGGGAGCGCCTGGCGACCATCATCACAGCGTGTGGGCGAGAGATAGCCTTGCAAATCCTGACCGAGCTGGGGCGAGGAGTGACTGCGCTGAAGGGCATCGGGATGTACACAAATGAGGCCCGCGATGTACTCCTCTGCGCTGTGACCGATGTGCAGGTCCCCCACCTGGAACGGATCGCCTATTGCATTGACCCCAAGGCCTTCGTGATTGTCAGTACAGCAGAGGAGGTACGGGGGTGGGGCTTCCGGCCCTTTGAGACGCCGAGCTGAGTGCGCATTGCAGTGTGTTCCACCGCCTGATCCACTATTACGCATCTCCGCCTGGCAGCAAGGAGGAGAAAATGGGCAGACGCATCGGAGTGCTCAACTATAAGGGCGGCACAGCCAAGACGACTACCGTGGTTAACCTGGGGGCGGGACTGGCCCTGCGGGGCGCGCGTGTACTATGCGTGGACCTGGACCCTCAAGGAAGCCTGGCGACCTGCCTGGGAGTACGTTATACCTACTCACTGGCCCATCTGCTGCTGGGACAGGTGGATGCCCGCTCATGCATCGTCAGAGCGCGGGAAAACCTGGACATCATCGCCGGCGACAGCAGCCTGCTCCATGCGGAGGGTGAACTGTGGCGCCTGGGCGACAGCGGACTGGCCCGCCAAATATTGGCCCAGCGGATGCAAGGGCTTGATAACCTGTACCGGTACGTGATCGTAGACTTCTCACCCTCAGCAAGCATCCTCAGCGAAAGTGGATTACATTACGTCAGGGAACTGATCGTGCCTGTCTCGACCAACTACCTGGGGCTAATAGGCGTCCGCCAGGTCATCGGTACATTACGTAACCTGAGTCAGGTCCCTGGTCATAGGGTTCATCTGTACCTGATCGTCCCGACCATCTACTCGCGTCAGGTGCGGCAGGACCGCGAGGTGCTGGGTCTGCTCCAACACCACTTCGCCGGCCGGGTGACCCATCCCATCCGCGCCAGTGTGAAACTGCTCGAGGCACCAAGTCATCACAAGACAATTTACGAATATTCTCCGCGCAGCTCGGCTGCAGACGACTACCACAGGCTGGTAGAGAGGGTGATGAGAGATGGCTAAAACCAAAAAGGCGACTTCCGGCGAGAGGCCGGAACACGAGCGCATCCTGGGCCACGACCCCTTTACGGGTTTGGATACCGAGTGGCTGAAGCGGGAGGAGGGCGCGCTCTCCATCGAGGTGCTGGGTCACGATCCTTTTGAGGACGTAGACCTGGAGTGGATGAGGGAGGAGGGCGAGAAACTGCCAGGTCTGAGATGGGAAAGTATGGCAGGAGAAACCGCGCCGCTGGCTACGCCTGGTGGCAGTGGAGAGGTTGAGATGTCCGCGCCGGGCCAGATCGTCGTGGAGCAGGTAGGCGTCGAACCGGTGGTAGCTCCGGTACGGAGAGAAAGGGACATGCCGCTCCCGTCCGAAGCTGAGCGGCTGATGCCTCCGCCCACCAGAGCTACTGGAGTGGCGCCTGCGCGTCCCAGGCCGGAGGCTACGTTTCACTTTCCGGCTGATTTCAAATGGGGCGTTGCCACTGCCGCCTATCAGGTCGAGGGTGAAACCATCAACAGCGACTGGTGGGCCTGGGAGCAGGAGCCGGGGCGTATCAAGGAGGGACACAGCTCGGGGCGTGCCTGCGACTGGTGGCGCCATGCTGAGGCCGACCTGGACCGTGCTGCCGCGCTGGGCCTGAACGCACTGCGCCTGTCGGTCGAATGGTCGCGCATTGAACCGCGTCCGGGCACCTTTGACGGTAAGGCGCTGGAGCGCTATGCGCAGATACTGCGGGGGTTGCGCGAGCGTGGCATTGAGCCAATGGTCACCCTCCACCACTTCAGCAATCCGCGCTGGCTAGCCGAGCGCGGGGGATGGGAGGCAACAGAGACTATCCCCCTGTTCGCTCGCTTCGTGCGCCATGTGGTCGAGGCGCTGGGCCATTACTGTAACCTGTGGTGCACTATCAACGAGCCCAACATCTATGCCTTTATGGGCTACCTGGAGGGAAAATTCCCGCCCGGCAAAAGCGATCTCAAGGCGGCGTTGCGGGTCATGCGCAATCTGCTTAAGGGCCACGCCGCTGCCTATAGACAAATCCACGCCGTTCAGCCGGACGCCCGCGTTGGGTTCGCCCATCATATGCGTGTCCTCGACCCCTTGAATCCGAAGTCCTGGCTGGACCGGCGCGTCGCTCGCGTTACGGACGCTATCTTCAACCAGGCGATCCTGGATGCGTTGACCGGCGGGGTATGGAAACCGCCTTTGGGATTCGGGCTGGCTCTTGGTTTACGCCGCACCCTGGATTGGATCGGCCTGAACTACTACACGCGCGATATGCTGGCCTTCGATCGCTCCCAGGCCCAGACGATGTTTGCCCGCCGTCAACGCAGCGAGGGTGCCGAATTGCTCGATGGCGGTTACGGGGAGTTCTATCCGCGCGGCATCTTTCGCTGTGTCCAGAGGCTAGCCCGCCTGGGAATACCCATTTACATCACCGAAAACGGTATCCCGGACAGCGACGATGATCAGCGTCCCCGCTACATCCTGGCCCATCTCCACCAGTTGTGGCGTGCGATCCAGCTCTGCTACCCGGTCATGGGATATTACCACTGGACGCTGGTGGACAACTTCGAGTGGGCCGAGGGGTGGACGTTGCGCTTTGGGCTGATCGAACTCGACCCCGCTACGCAGCGCCGTCGGCCCCGTCCCAGCGCCTCTCTCTACGCTGACATCGTGCGGGCCAACGCGATCACTCCGCAGATCATTGACACGTATGCGCCGGAGCTGCGCGCGGAGCTGCTCCCTGGCTAGGAGATATGGCCGATGGAAGGCGAGGCCAAATTCTGCCCGCGCTGTGGTAGCCCCCTGAGCATGGCCGAGGTAGATGGCCGTATGCGCCAGCTCTGCTCTGCATGCGGCTTTGTCCTTTACCGCAACCCGATACCCGGCACCGGCGTGCTGGTAGAAATGGAGGATGGCATCGTCCTGGTACAGCGGGGGCAGCCGCCTTTCGTCGGCTGGTGGGTGCTCCCCTCCGGCTACATCGAAGCTGACGAAAGCGTCGAGCAGGCAGCGATTCGGGAGTGCAGGGAGGAGACAGGGCTTGAGGTTGAGCTGGTGGAACTGTTCGGCGTCTATTCCTTCCCGGAGGGGCCGGTGCACAGCGGGATCGTCATCTTCTACCGTGCCCGCCCGGTGGGAGGGGTGCTCCGCCCCGGTGACGATGCTCAGGATGTGGGCGTGTTCCCTCCGCATGCCCTGCCGGAGAGGCTGGCTTTCCGCACACACCGGGAGGTGCTGGCTCGCTGGGCACGTGCACGCGCTCTCGCGCCCCCGGCAGAGACCGCCGGGGTCACCGTCAGAGATGCCCGTCCCGAGGACGAGGAGCGGGTGATGGAACTGCTTCCTCTTATCCCTCCCAACGCCAACCTCGGACCTGCTGAACTACAGGCTGCCGCGCGGCGTTTCCGCGAGAGCCTGGCGATGGATATCCTGGTGGCGGAGACTGAGGGGCGCGTGGTCGGTTTTATCGCTCTTTCGTTCGCGCCGGTCCTCTCCGGACTGCGAGCGCTGGTGGATGATCTGGCGGTGGACCCGGCTTATCGGCGGCAGGGCATTGGCGCCGCGCTGGTCGAGGCTGCCGTCCAGCGGGCTAATCGGCGCGGCGCCACCCATCTCCTGGTAGATACCTCGCGGGGAGATGCTGCGGCCCAGAAGTTCTACCAGGCGTGCGGTTTCCGGGTCGGCGAAATCACCACACTGCGCATTCGCTGACCGTCAGGTGCTCGGCGGCCAACGTGACGAACGGGATTTAGCCCGGCTTCCTCCATCTCCCACCAGGTAGCGCTGCGGAGGGTTAGGCTGGAGCTACCCCTACAACCCACGCAGGCCGACCACCCCCAGACGCAGCTAAAGAGGCCAGCTCCCGGTAACCTGCTGGTAGTCACCGCCATCGCTTCCACAGATCCAGAAGTTGCTGCCACACAGAGCTCGCGACGTACCGCAAGGTGCGCAGGCAACACAGAACGGCCCGAACAGTTTGTGCGGGCCGTTCTGTTGTGTAAGTTATCACACTGGCGCGTAATTTGAACTCTATCCCGACCGATTCCTCAGCACTACGGGTAGATATATCCTGCCGCCCATCTGAATGCGTGTTTCAGCATCTGGAGCCAGCGGCGCACTCTCCACATTTCCTGCCTTATCCCGTGCAATGCTGTAGAAACGATAGGTACTGCCCTGAACACCTGTGAAGACAGCCATAGTGGTATCAACGCCTGATTGCCAGAGTTCGTAAGCCCCACCATTCACGGATACATACACATCGTATGTCGCCAGTCCAGAGGGGATGCCAGGCGACGGATCTACACCACTCCAGCTTACCGTGAAGCTAGTAGTAGTGTGAATCGGGGGGAGCGCGCTTACGCTGGATGCAGGCGGTGTCAGGTCCACCAATGTCAGGGCCATCACAGTGGGCCGGTCTTGTACGTTCCCGGCCCTGTCAGTTGCCAGGCTGTAGAAGGTGTACTCGTGGCCATCGCTGCCGATGTGTTGTGAAGATGTGAT
This sequence comes from Anaerolineae bacterium, assembly GCA_026418995.1. GTDB lineage: Bacteria > Chloroflexota > Anaerolineae > B4-G1 > B4-G1 > JAOAAG01. Next base: position 819 of record JAOAAG010000170.1, on the reverse strand, counting down.
GGTGGTCGCAGACCGCCATGCATTGAACATACTGCCAGTATCAGCCATATAAACGTCGTAGAAGGCTAGACCACTGCCATTATCACTGCCGCTCCACCTCACCGTGATTGTTGGGATAGTGGAGTAGCGCGGTAGAGGGCTCACGGCAGACGTCGGGCGGACGGTATCCACCGTCGTCGTCGTATCCGGCGATGCGGGCGCGGCCTCTACCACGTTGGCGTTGTTGCGCGCACGACTGTAGAAGGCATAGGTGCGTCCATGCGCTCCAGTATAGTATGCGGCAGTATGAGTGGTATTGCTCAACCAGACGGTGTAAGGAGCATTATCTACAGAGACGTATATGGTATAATCACGCACGCCCCACGTCGCGTCATTACCCGACCACATTACCAAAAAGCTGTTGGTTGTCTGATACGGCGACAGTGGGCTGACCGCCGAAGTGGGGCCATCCACACTGACAAGAGTCTGGGCGTCCGGGGTAGCAGGCGCAACCTCGTAGTTGCCAGCGCGGTCGCGGGCGCGGCTGTAAAAGCGGTAGGTGTGGCCGTTTACAGCAGCGCTGTAGGTCGCTGCAGTGATGACCACATTGGACTGCCATAACGTATAAGGCGCGCCGTTGTCGGAAACATAGATGTCGTACCCGGCGATGCCGGAAGTGGCGTCGCTGCCGCTCCACGTCACGCTGAACCGCTTGGTGTGAATTAGCTCGCACTTGCGGAAAGGGCCGAGAAGCGGTAGAGTATGGGCAGAAATCTTTTCCCAGGAGGCCACAATGATGGAGATCGAGACCTTTTTGACTACCTTGTTCGTGCTGGTAGA
>JAOAAG010000266.1 GCA_026418995.1 Anaerolineae bacterium | reverse complement strand
GCGCCACCGCATCCAGATGCAGCGGAAGTACCTGGAGGAGATTCGCCAGCGCTTCGGCAACCAGGTACTGGCCTACATCCCGGAGTTTGAGCGCGATATCACCGGCCTGGAGATGATCCGGCGGATGGCGGAGGCGATGTTCGGAGGTACGAAATGATTGAGAAGCCGATGTTGCAATTCGTACAGGAGCATCCCCAACTGAAGTATGTCTTTTTCGGCGGTAAGGGCGGTGTGGGCAAGACGGTTATGGCCGGGACCGCCGCGCTCTGGTTTGCCCGGCAGGGCCGGCGCACCCTGCTGGCCTCCACCAATCCCGTCCACTCCCTGAGCGGGCTCTTGCGCCAGGATGTCTTCGGTAAGCCCACTCCTGTGGAGGGCGTTCCCAACCTCTGGGCCTACGAGATTGATACGAAAGACACGATTGAGCGGTCCAAGCGGGAGATTCGGGAGAAGATTGAGTGGTTTCTCAAATACGCCGACATCCGGGTCAAGACCGACGAGTTCGTGGAATCGGCCACCATGAACCCGGCCTTTGAAGAGTCGGCGATGTTTGAGAATATGATAGACATCATGTTTGAGGACAGGTACGAGGTCTATGTCTTTGACACTGCTCCCACTGCCAACGCCCGCCGTCTCTTAGGGATGTCCAGCGTCTACTCTATGTGGGTCAACAAGATGGTCCAGAGCCGCCAGGAGGCGATGACGCTGCGGGAACTCCTCTCCTACAGCAAAAAGAAGCAGGAGAAAGACCCGCTGATGGAGTACCTGCTTCGCTTCCGGGACCGGATGGCCCACGCAAAGCGACTGCTGACGGATGCGGAGAAGACAGCCTTCTTCTTCGTCACCCTGCCGGAAGCTCTGCCTATCGCGGTCATCCGCCGCTTCATCAACTGGTTTGACGAGTTCGGTATCCCTGTGGGTGGCGTTGTGGTCAACATGCTGATTGACCCGCAGGCAGCCGGAGAAAACCCGCCGGAGTTCGTCCGTAACCGTATTGCGATGCAGGCGGAGTACCTGGAGGAAATTCGGCGGCTTTTCCCGAACGTTCGTGCCCTGGTGCCCCTCTTTGAGACCGAAGTCCAGGGCGTCCCGATGCTGGAGCGCACCGCCGCTTACCTTTTCGCTTAAAACCACAAGGACACGATGATTCGGAACCGCGAAGGGCGCCAAGAGCGCAAAGGTCTTTGGAAATTAAACCGCGAAGGGCGCAAAGAGCGCAAAGGTCCTTAAATTCTCTTTGCGTCCTTCGCGTTCTTTGCGGTTTGAAATTAAACCGCAAAGGGCGCCAAGAGCGCAAAGGTCCTTAAGTTCTCTTTGCGTCCTTCGCGTGCTTTGCGGTTTGAAATTAAACCGCAAAGGGCGCCAAGAGCGCACAGGCTACTCTAAAGGGCTCAGAGTCGTCATAATTTTGTGTCCTTCGTCTCTCCTTTGCAGCCCTTGTGGTAAACATTCGCGCTTCACGTTTCACGCGTCACGTATCACGCTTCACTTCTCAAAGACCATATGCACTCATCCTTGCTCATCCTTCTGGTCGGCTTTCTCTACATCCTGGGCTTCAATACCCTTTCCTACCTGCGTCATCAGGGCCTCTCCAGTCGGACTACCCTGGAGGGACTGCTCCTGACCGTGGTCGGGACGGCCCTGGCGATGGCGATTCCCGTTCACCCTCTAATATTCCTCCTGCTTCTCTACCTGATTACCATGCGCGTGCGCATCCTGATAGACCTGGGCAACAGCGTGGCACGCCGGGGACAGCCGGCACGGGCCCTCCGGTTCTTCGAGCTGAGCCTCCGCCTGGGCCCGGACCCCTGGAGCTGGCATGTCGCCCAGATCAATCGCGCGGCCGCCCTGATTCAGACTGGCAAGCCGGAAGAAGCCTACCAGATTCTCCTCCCCATCGTGACTGGGCCAGAAGTGCAGTTGGGAGTGAAATATCAGGCTGCCGCCTGCTATAATCTGGGCCTGGCCTGCCGTCGCACCGGGCGCGAGGCCGAAGCGATCCGCCGCTTCAACGAGGCAATTGACGCCCTGCCGGCTTCTATCTACGCCCATGCGGCAAGGAAGGCGCTGGAAGCCCGCTCAGAGCGCAACGATAGTGCTCCGTAACTCCGGTTGCAGATGAGCCGCATTGTCCGCTGCTCATCATCACGCGGTCTCCTGCTGCTCGCCAGCGTCGCCCACCGTTGCCACCGACCGTGATGTCAGAAACATCAGCGCCTGCTCCAGGACCTCCTGCGGGGTCAGGTGATCCGTGTTGATGTAGAGGTCAGCATGCTCCCTGGCGTGGCGCAGCCTGTGGGCCTGGACTTCCCACCATTCTGGACTAGCATTGGACGGGCGGCGCCGGAGGGCCACTGCTGGGCACACGTCGAGGTAAATGAGAAGGTCCGGCTGCGTGATACGTTGCCACATCTGGGGGACATAGGAGTGGTCCTGCGCGACCTCACGGGCATTATATCCGCGGGCTCGAAGCGCCCGCACCAGCGTGGACTTGCCCGCTGCGCACGGACCGACGACAGCAATCAGGGGATACGGCTTCAACGGGGAAACACTCTCCTCCAGAACCTCCGTGGACGAGAGGGCAGAGCGGTATGCGGCGAGGAGGCTCCCGACGGGACATCACTCATCTGCTGGAAGCGTGCCAGCGCCTCCAGCGAGGCCAGGATGACCAGCGAATCGCCCGGGCGTACCTTAACCTCAGGGGCGGGATGCATATCCACAGCATCCATCCTTTTATGCATAATAATCGAAATATCCAGCTCCCGCTCGAGCTCATCTATTGTGCGCCCGTCCAGGAGTGAGCCGGCTTTTACTTCGGTATGTGCGACGTTCATCAACAGATCGCCGACGTAGAAGGAGTAATCTATGCACGCGCGCGTTGCAGCAGCAGCGAAGGCAGGAGCCGCCAGCGCGGAGGCGCTGAACGCTGTGTGGATACCGAATCCCTTTTGCACCTTCTCCGCCAGTGCGGGGTCAAACATACGGAGCACGACTTTGATTCCCGGGTTCAACTCCCTGGCCTCCAGTGCGATGGCCAGGTTAGTCAGGTCGTCCTGAGTGCAGACGACAATCGCGTTCGCCTCCCGCACACGGGCCTGTTCCAGCATCTCGCGTTGTCGGGCATCACCCACCAGCACCGGCACTCTCATCTGCCGCAGCTCGTCCAGGAATGGAATGGTGGGGTCCTTCTCGATCCCCACGACTTCCTCGCCCAGGCGCAGCAGAACCGAGACGACGCGGTAGCCGATACGTCCCAGGCCACAGACGATGATATGGTTACGATACGTTGAAGCGACCGCCACCTGCCATGCCTCCTTTCGCTCACGGAAGTTAAACAACGCCACGCCGAAACGCAGCAGCCCATCGGCCACGATGGCCAGTCCCACAGGCGGGATCAGGAAGAAAAGAGCTTGTAAGCCAGGCTGTTGGGGAAACGGGAGTGTGATCTCGGCAAAAATGAACATAAACGTGGCGTACAGGGCCTCGGCCCAACCGATGCCGGTGCCGGAATCGGGGTGGACGTAAAAGAGCCGCAGCGCAACAGTGCCCGCACAGATAAGTATGACAAACGCCACGAGCGAGACCCGGAATTGCCTGAACAGTACACGGATATCACGCCACCAGGCGATCATATTGCGGCGAAGGTTGCGTCTGCGCATGATATACCCTCACAGTGGAACACGCAGCGACAGGCGGCGCACTTCGTCGCCGGTGCGGGAGAGGATACGCAGTACCAGCACACTGATGTCATCGTTGGGCCTTCCGTTATCCAGCGCCACCGCCTGAGCTAGCAGACCATCGGCCAGTTGCCGGGCATCGGCCTCCCCAGCCAGTAAGGCACGGACAGCAGCCGGGACGTCAAAGGGTTGACCAGAACGCCTCCCGGCAGTAGCCAGGCCATCGGTATATACCACGACCACAGTTCCCGCGGCCAGGGGCAGCTCGGTAATCTGGGGCTTGGTGCCCCGACGCAGCCCGATGCATTCTGACGGCTCATCCAGCAGGCGTAGCTCGTCGGCGGGGGTGATCACAATGGCCGGGCAATGGCTGTTGCGGGAGAGCACCAGTGTCCTGGACACCATGTCCACAGAGAGGATATTGAGCGTAGCCGAGACCTTGCCGCCCCTGAAGGCGTAGAGATAGTCGTGGGCAGCGCGGGCCGCAGCACCATCGCGCACCCCCTCGGCCAGTTCGGAGATCGCCTTGCGAGCGACCAGGTTGCTGATCGCTTTGGCGGCCCGCCCTGAAAGCTGGCCGTCCACCAGTACGAAAGAGAAACCACCATGAGGACGCTCAATCATTTCGAGCGTGTCTCCGCTTTCGCTGCTGGCCCATTTGCTAACTTTGGCAACGGCTACCTCAAGCTCCATAAGCTATGCCCCTTTTGTCTTGAGGGGGACTTCGATGATCACAGAAGTGCCCCGACCGACCTCGGAGTGGATTGCCAATGTGCCTCCTATAGCCCTGACGCGCTCGTACATACCCACTAACCCTAACCGGTCCGAGCTGACCAGATCGCTGATCTTCTCCGGCGCGTTAAAACCCCGTCCGTCGTCCTCGACGATCGCGCGTAACCGGTCGGGTTGAAATTCCAGCTCAAGCGTGACATGGGAAGCTCGGGCGTGGCGTCTGACGTTGCTGAGGGCCTCCTGAATGACCCGGAACAGCATCAACTCGGTCTCGGGCGTCAGCCGCTGCGCGTCCCCTTTCACGATCAGGCTCGTCTCGATGCCATCGCGCTCGCGCAGGTCCGCAGCCAGTCCCTCCAGCGTCGCTACCAGTCCCAGGTGATCAAGCGCGGGAGGGCGCAGGTCCTGCACAAAGCGCCGTATCCCGCTCAAGGTCTCACTAACCACCCGCTGTAACGCTTCCAGGTGGCGGAGCGCGGCTTCAGGAAGAGGTTCAGGTAGCGTTGCCAGCAACTCTAGGCGTCTGGAGATCACGATCAGCATCTGGATGGTTTCGTCGTGCAACTCACGGGCGATGCGTTTGCGCTCCTCTTCCTGCGCCTGGGTGATGCGCTGGATATAGTAGCGCAGACTTTCGTACAGGCGAGCGTTTTCGATGACGATGCCGGTCTGCCTGCCAATGCCGGTCAGCAGGGCTACGTCGCGCTCGGTGAAGCCTTTCACCTCGTCCATGCTGAACACGGCCAGCGCGCCGAAGCATTCCTCCCCACTCATAATCGGGACGGCCATAGCACCGACGATACCGGCCTCTAAGAACTCCGGTATCGCACGTGCATATCGGCGATAGTCCTCCACGACTACAGGCTGGCAGGAGCTGATCACGTCCCCCGCCAGCCCTTTGCTCAGCGGCACGACGACCTGAGCCAGCTCAGCCGGGAGGTTGTGGAGGTAGGGGTAGCCGATAAGCTGCCTGTCCCGATCAAACAGTGCGATCACTCCTCCGTCGGCCCCGACCATTTCTACGGCAATCCGCAGTACCTTGGGCAGCACATGGTCGAGCTCCAGTTCCGAAGAGATCTCCAGTGAGATCTCATGTAGACGCTGCTCAATCTGGAGTTGGCGAGAGATGTTCTGGTGCAAGCGGGCATTCTCCACGGCGACGCCGATGTGGCTACCGATGGAACGAAGCAGCTCCACTTCCTGAGGCGTCAATGGCCTGTACTTTGTATCAGCCAGTGTCAGCACCCCAATCTCCCTGCCACCGGACTTCAGAGGCACTGCTACCAGGGAGGAAAACCCCTCCCTGGCGAACGGGCTGCCCGGCGAGCACGGCTCCTGCACCACCTCGCCAGTGCGCCCGGCCCTCTCGATGAGGCCTGCGCCGTCTCTGCAGGCTCCGAGTTCCCACACCAGTCTGGGGGGCAGTCCCTGATGCGTGGTCAGGATGAATACCCGCCCCCTCTCGTCCAACAGATGTAAGGCCCCGGCTGGTAGCTTCGTGACCTCAAGGAGCTTGTCCAAAGCCCGGCTCAGCACCTCGCTCAGCTCCAGCGAGCTGGTAGCCACGGCTATGACTTCGTTGAGTGCCTTGAGCCGGGAAGCTATCTGCTGGCGCAGCCCTTTCTCCCGTTCCTGGGTCTCAATCATCCACACGATAAAGTAGCCCACAATGGCGACGGCAACGATCTCGATACAGGAGTCCACCGGATAGGGCGAAATGAATAGAGCGCGGGGCAACATGACCAGGATCACGACCACCAGCATCACCAACCCCCCCGCCTGTCCAAAGGCAAAGCCAGCGCCAGCTACGGGAAGCAAAAACATGATCCTTTCGACCGCATGTCGGCTCAGGGGAGCGGGTAACAGCGGCAGGTATCTTACCTGGGGCGAACCATAATGGACTACCCCGATGAGGAGCAGTATGGCAGTCAGCACCCAGAAACTGCGCCTGCGGACGGCCCTGGCCAGGCGGCTCAGCCAGGGAATATCCCCATTTGGTTCAGCAAGTATCTTCAAGGGCCAACCAGCCTTTCTTGAGGGCCAGCAATACCGCCTCGGTACGTGAGCCTACCCCCATTTTGCTAAAGATGTTGCTAAGGTGAACCTGCACCGTGCGCACGCTGATGACCAGCTCATCGGCTATTTCCCGATTGGTCATTCCCTTAGCCGCCAGCTTCAGCACCTCCATCTCCCGACTCGTCAGCGGCTCAATCAAGTCTTCGTCGGCGGGTCTGCTGGCTGCCCGTGCGAAGCGGTTGATGACTTTACGCGCGATAGCCGGGTGGAGGATGGATTCGCCGGCATGTACGGATCGGATGGCCCGTACCAGTTCGCTGGCTTGCACGTCCTTCAATAACTGGCTCTTATACACATCTGACGC
>JAOAAG010000109.1 GCA_026418995.1 Anaerolineae bacterium | reverse complement strand
AGATGTGTATAAGAGACAGGCCCTGTCCAGGCCCCCGCAGCCCGACAGGGGATGAAGCCCCCCTTCCCCTGGCAGGGGAGGGGTCGGGGGAGGGGTCCTGTCCGGGCCCCCGGAGCCCGACAGGGGATGAAGCCCTCCTTCCCCTGGCGGGGGAGGGGGCGGGGGAGGGGTCCTGTCCGGGCCCCCGGAGCCCGACAGGGGATGAAGCCCCCCTTCCCCTGGCAGGGGAGGGGTCAGGGGAGGGGTCCTGTCCAGGCCCCCGGAGCCCGACAGGGCATTAAGACTGGAGTCAGAAGCCTAATACTAGACGAGGTGTGCAATGAGTGACTTACTATCGCTGCTGCTAATTGTCTGCGTGATAGTCGTCGCCTTCGCGGTAATCTTCGCTGTCACTGGCCTTGTAGAGAAGGTCAACGAGCTCAAGGACCAGCTCAGGTGTCCAAATTGCCCCGAAACGGGCGACGACCTGGAGTCTGCTAGTCACTATGAGGAACATCGTACTCCGAGTCAACGAAGTTGAACAGCTCACCGGCCTCAGCAGAGCCAGGCTTGGCCAACTGGAGAAGCTCGGCCTGTCCGGGCCCCCGGAGCCCGACGGGGGATGAAGCCCTCCTTCCCCTGGCAGGGGAGGGGTCGGGGGAGGGGTCCTGTCCGGGCCCCCGCAGCCCGACAGGGGATGAAGCCCCCCTCCCCCTCGCGGGGGAGGGGGGGAGGGGTCCTTACCTCGAAGGTGACCGTCATCTGAACAGGGTATCAAGACTGGGTTCCCCGCCCAGCCCCCGAATCCTGCGCTCCGGTCCGAAAGTCCTTAAAGCCCGACAGGCCCAGGTGACAGTCACTTCAAAAGTGGCTGTCACCTGACACCTGAGAGTCCGCAAGAACGGCACAACCTTTTGCTATCTGTGGGGGAGGGGCTGGGGGAGGGGTCTGCCCCCCTTAATAGAGCACGGAACACGCCGCACGGAGTACAATATGATCGCAGTCGAACAACTGACCAAACGTTTCCGTAAACTGACCGCTGTAGACGGGGTGACCTTCACCTGCCGTGACGGTGAGGTTTTCGGCCTGCTGGGCCCCAACGGCGCCGGCAAGACCACCCTGTTGCGCCTGATCTGCTCCCTTCTTGAACCCACCTCCGGCAGCGCCAGTGTAGACGGGTTCGACACGTGCCGCGACGCCCGGCATGTCCGGGCCCGGGTTGGATTGCTGGTCGAAACCGCCGGTCTTTATGGGCGCTTTACCCCGCGTGAGCACCTCCGCTTCTATGGCCGTCTCCACGGCCTCAGCGGCTCGCGGTTGGAAACCCGCATCGCCACTGTGCTTGACATGCTGGAGATGACCGAATTTGCCGACCGGCGCGCCGAGGGCTTCTCTGCCGGTATGCGTCGTCGTGTGGTCCTGGGCCTGGCACTGATCCACGACCCGCCCAACCTCCTGCTTGACGAACCGAGCGTTGGACTGGACGTGATGAGCATACGCAATGTACGCGCCCTCATCACCCGCTTGCGCCAGGAGGGGCGCTGCATCCTGCTCTCCACCCATCTGATGGATGAGGCGGAGCGCCTCTGTGACCGCGTGGCTATCATCCACAAAGGGCGGATCAGAGCGCTTGACACGCCAGCTAACCTCATAGCCCAGACTGACGCGGCTGACCTCGAGGAGGCCTTTGTCCGCATCGTGGGAGAGGAGCGTCTGCGCGCCGACCTGTGGCTCGCGGAGCGCAGGCCCCGCTGGTACCAATTCTGGCGGTATGTGCGTACCGGGAGGTCTCAGCATGATTGACACTATGTATACCGTGCTTCTAAAGGAAACCCGCGATCTGCTGCGTGATCGGGGCACGCTACTCGTCATTTTTGCCACACCGTTTGCCCTGACGTTGCTCTATCTGGTCGCTGCCTTACTCCTCGCCCTATACACCCTGCGCGAGGCACGCCAGGGCCTGCCTATTGCCCTGATCAACGGAGACCAGTTGCCCGGCCTTCAGGCTGTGCTGGAGAAAAGCCGCGCGCTGAAATTGGTGCCCGCCCCACCGGACGTGGATGATGCGCTGCATAGCGGGGAACTGGCCCTCGTGCTCACCGTCCCAGAGGGTGCTGCCGCTGCGCTCGCGGCCGGCCATCCCATCACATTGACTCTGACCGTCGGCTATGCTGGCCTGCGCTCCGATCTGGCCGTCACCCTGATTCAATCGTTCGTTGAGGATTATGGGGACCAGATAGTGAGCGAACGGCTGGCCCAGCACGGCCTGGACCCGTCCTGGCTGAAGCCGGTCCGGCTACAGTACACCTCTCCTCCTGCCGAGGGCATTGCAGCAGCACCCACTCTCACCGGTGAGGCACTGCCCAATCTCCTCAGTCTCCTCTTCATCCCTTACCTTGTCACACTCTGGACCTTTAGCGGCGGCATTGACATGATCGCCCATCTGACTGTGGGCGAGAAAGAACGGCACACCCTGGAAGCGCTCCTGGTCACGCCAGCCGACCGTGTCGGCCTGGTGCTGGGCAAAGTCACCTTCAGCGTCATCGTCTCTCTCGTCAGCGCAGCTCTCTGGTCACTGAACACCCTGCCCTACCTGTGGATTTTCTCAACAACGTTCGCCAGGATCGGCAGCCTGACGGGCACAGTGGGGCTGAGACACATAGGGCTCTCGGTGGTCTGGCTGACACTGCTGATAGCGCCGTTGATAGTCATGATCGCCGGTCTGATAACCGCCATCGGGGGCCTCGCGCGCAGCGTGCGTGAGGCTGGCTACATTATGACGGCCGTCCGTTTACTACTGCCAGCGCTGGCGTTTCTGGTGGTGCTGACCGTGGACACCTCGCCGCCGCTGGCCATATATACCGTGCCGATCATCGGCGTCCTGGTCGCTATGCGCGACCTGTGGGGAGGGGGCATTGCCCCGGGCCTGTTGTTGCTGACGTGGCTGGCGGCGGCCATATATGCCGGGCTGGCCATATACCTGGCTGCCTACCTCTTTTCCCGCGAGTGGGTGCTATGGCGCGGGCTCTAGCGCTATGTCAGCGAAGCAGGTCGTGCGATGGGGGGGCGGAGAGCAACCAGGCCCTGCTTGGCAAAAGCTGCCCCGTGGTGTAGAATGCCACGTGGCTCCACACTTCCACGGGCGGTGAGCCTGCGGGCGCGTGGCCGGTGGACAGAGAGCGCGAACATGGGAGGTACACGATGAATCCTGGCCGCGTTATGGTAGCCGGACATCTCTGCCTGGACATTTTCCCCAGCTTCCGCCATCTGGAGGAAGGGCAATTCAGCGCGCTGTTCAGGCCTGGTCGGCTGATAGATGTGGGAGCAGCGACGTTCTCCACTGGCGGTGCGGTCTCCAACACCGGGCTGGCGCTCCACCGGCTGGGGATTGACACTTACCTGAGCGCCAGAATCGGTGCCGACCCCTTCGCCGAGATTGTGCGTCGTATCGTGTGTTCCTACGACGAACGGCTGCTTTCCGGCATTGTAACAGACCCTGCCCTTCCCACCTCCTACACAATCATTATCAGTCCGCCGGGTGTGGATCGCATTTTTCTGCACTGCATTGGCGCGAACGAAGCCTTCACCAGCGCCGACCTCGACCCTGCCCTGCTGGAGCAAGTCACACTCTTCCACTTTGGCTACCCGACACTGATGCGGCAGATGGTGGAGCATCACGGCGTCGAACTGAAGGCCCTCTACCGGCGCGTCAAAGCGACTGGTGTCACCACCTCACTCGACCTCTCGTTTCCCGATCCCCTCTCCCCTGGGGGACAGGCCGATTGGCCAGCGATCTTCGCGGCCACGTTGCCCGATGTAGACATCTTCCTGCCCAGCGTCGAGGAAATCCTCTTCACCATGCGCCGCGCTACCTTCGAGCGGCTGCTGGCCGAAGCCCCCGACGGCGACATTATCCCACTGGTCACACCGGAGCTGTTGCATGACCTGAGCGACCAGTTGCTGGCGCTGGGTGTCAAAATCGTCGGGTTCAAAGTGGGCGCGCGCGGCTTCTACCTGCGCACAGGCCGCGCGTCAGCCATCGCCGCGTTGGGACGCGCCGCCCCGGCGGACCCTGCCCTCTGGGCTGATCGGGAGCTATGGGCGCCGTGCTTCAAAGTCAATGTCGCAGGTACGACCGGCGCAGGAGACGCGACGATTGCCGGCTTCCTCGCCGCGCTGCTGCGTGGGCTAGCGCCGGAAGAGGCGGCGACTGTCGCGGTCGCCGTCGGTGCCTGCAATGTCGAGGCCGCCGATGCGCTCAGTGGCCTGCGCTCGTGGGATGAGACACTGGCACGCATCGCGAGCGGCTGGGAACAATTGCCGCTGGCCCTGGAATCCCCCGGCTGGCACTTCGACACTCAGCGCCGGCTATGGGTGCGCCAGCATTGAGTGAGGAGGCACATATGAAACGTTCGGAGATCAATGCCATTGTGCGCGCTGCCGATGCCTTCATCCGCGAGCGTGGCTTCTACCTTCCGCCTTTCGCCTACTGGACGCCAGAGGAGTGGACCACTAGAGGAGAAGAGGTGCGTGAGATCGTGGACAACGGTCTGGGCTGGGACATCACCATGCCATCGAGCTCCAGGCGCGGCTCGCGCGCGACGGCCTCGATGCCACCCTGGCACATCTCTGCGGCATCGCCCCCGAGGAGCCTCTCGCTGCCCGCGTGCGCGCATATATGCACAGCGGAGGATGGGAACCGTCGGGCTAATCTGTTGCGGTTTCAAGCTACTGGGAATGGACTCACAGGTGAGGGGAACGCCTGTATCGGGCGCGGCGTTCAGATCAGGGTGGGTTGGTGGGGATTATGGGGCCGATTACCAGCGGGTAGGTAAGAGCAATTCAACGCCATTGAGGGCGGCTGCCCTGCAGCAGCCTGCGAGCGCGATGGGCACCGCCCCTCAGGGACGTGGTTCAACTGCGGGACACTCCATCGCACGTAGCTTCTCCTCCAGACGTTGCTCCAGTAACGCTTTCACCGCCGGCCATTCGGTGTCAATGATGCTGTAATAGACCGAATCGCGGATCGTGCCATCAGGTGTAATCATATGGTTGCGCAGCACTCCCTCTCTGACGGCGCCGATGCGCTCTATGGCCCGCTGGGAAACCACGTTACGCAGGTCTGTCTTTAACTGGACGCGGATGCAGCCCAGCGTCTCGAAGGCGTGGCGCAACAGCAGGTATTTGCACTCGGTGTTGACGGCCGTGCGCTGATAGGCCACCCCGTACCACGTGCCGCCGATCTCCAGCCCTCGATGCTCAGGGCGGATTTCCAGGTAGCGCGTACAGCCGATGGCGCGGCCTGAGGCCAGGTAGATCACCGCGAAGGGAAGATCGGTGCCGGCGGCCTGCCGGGCCAGCAGGTCACGCACAAAAGCTCGCATCTTCTCCTCGCTGTCCACATTGCCGTAGAGCATATAGCGCCAGATGCTTTCGTCCAGCCCCACCGCTGTCAGGTCTGGCACATGGTCTTCAGTGAGTGGTTCCAGCCGCACGACCCGGCCGGTCAGAACAACGGGTTTGACTTCCATACCGTGGTTTGAGGTGTGTAAGGTGACGGTCACTTGTCCAGTGACCGTCACCTGATGCTACTGATATACTTTCCAGTACGGTTTCTCAGCTTCCCAGCGGGCGCGGAACTCTTCCGGCACGGCGCCGAGTATAGCCTCACACTCGGCGGTGACCGTGCCATCGGGCAGGCGGATCTCGCTGGCGACCTGTGCGCCCACGCTACTCATCTTTTCCACCCATCCTATCGCCGTAAGCGCCGTGCCCACAGGGGTGGGGCGGCGGTAGCGCACGGTTAACTTAAGCGTGGCCATCAGGTTTTCGTCAGCGCCGCCCAGCATCACGGCCCGCCCGGCCGTCTCATCGAGTATGGCCGCTACAATGCCACCGTGCACTACCCCCGGATACCCCTGATACTCCTCTGGTATGCTAAATTCAGTGCGTACCAGCCTGGCCTCTTCATCCTCGTAAAACTCCAGTTTGAGCCCGACCGGGTTTTGCCGGCCGCACAGAAAGCACATCCGGGAGTTGGGTTGCTTGCGCATCGCGCCGCTCCCTGCGCTGTGTTGGACGCCCCCCGGAAGGGGCTACAGTCGAGCCAGCTTTTGCCTCAGCTCGTCCGGCGTGCTGGCCTCAATGGCGGTGTACTGTACCCCGGGGTAGTATTGCTCGAAGAATGCCCGCAGGTCAGCAGGCCAGCGGCCGGGGTTGACCGCGATGACCCGACGCACATCCAGGTCGCCGATGCCAGCATCGTCGGCGCTGCCCCCAATGGTATAGCGGAATTTGTTCCACGTTGCGTCTACCACGGCCAGCGCCCAGGCGGCATCGGCATCGGGTGGGAGGAGGACATAGGTGCGCTCATATTGCACGCGGGGCCTGCCGCGAGGGGGTTTCTCGACCGGGAGGCTCTCGAAAACGCCTGTCACACTTACGCCGCCGGCAGCGGAGAAGACCAGCGTGTGGGTACCGACCTCACTGATTGGGCCGGCTGTGTAGCTCCAAGTATACCAGCTCCCATCCCGGCCCACTGTCACACTGCTGCGTGTCAGCTCCCTGCCTGACGGTTGGGTGATTTTCAGGCTCACCTCGGTGAGCGCCGCGAGCGAACGTGCCTCGACGGCGATGCGCTCGCCGACTTTGGGCTTCTCCGGCTTGCAACTGAGGAGCACCTGGGGCCGTCCCGCGTCCAGCGCGATCAGTTCCGCATCGTCCCAGTAGGCGTCGTTATGCTTGAACGCCCACATCGTCCTGCTGCGCAGGAAGACGGTCACGGTATCGGCCTGGGCTACCGCTTCCACAGCCGGAACCTGGGCATGGACATTGTAGATATGCGCTCCCTTTCCCCATACCACTGTCCCGGCCAGCGGGTTGGTACCGCCGGTGGGATCAATGCCCACATAGAACAAGAAATTGCGCCACTCATCGTTGGGAGCTTCTCCTTCAAGAAGGAAGCCCGGTTCGTAGCCCGGCCCCTCGCTCCAGCGGCCGTCGTCCGGGTGGGGAAAGTCACGGGGGTCGCCCGCGTGGTTACTCCAGGCATGTGCCCAGGCCGTGAAGCGGAGCCTGGTGCCAGCCCCTACTTTGACCCGCTGAAAGAAACCAGCGTCATGCTTGCGGTAAAAGGTGAACAACAGGATGGCTTTCTGTCCGCTGCGGACACGGCGGGGGTCGTGGTGCTTCCAGGCATCGCGCACCTCTGGCTGATCCCAGGTACCGGGCTCATGGCGAAACCAGGTGGTCCAGCCGGGAGGGGTGAAGATGTTGCCCACATCCTTCTCGAAGGGGGGGCCGTCTTTGGGCAGCACCAGACAGCGATGACTCTTCTCTTCCGCCCAGTCGGCCTCGAAAGACCCGTTCCTCAGCAGATTCTGTGACATGGCGGCCTCCTCTAGTAGAAAAAGGGGAAGATACAAAGTTCCGGGAACACGGGGGCACACTTTCCGAAAAACCCGGAGCAGTGCCCGATGAAATCACTATCATTCACTGGGCAGCGCAACGGCCTTCTTCAGGCACGGTGTGGACCTGTTGTGAATCATCTCCCCGGTGGTGTCCCCCATGTGCTGGCTATACCTGGATATGGCCCATGGAAGACCATCAGGTGGTCACCCTGTCCTGACAAGATGGCCACCCAGATACATTGCACCGTGCCCGGCAGGGGGCACACGGCGTGCACGGCTATCGCAGGGGATGGCGGTCTCTTGCGCCAGAGCCTATGTAGGGGAGCAACTCACTTAGCAGCTCCTCTTTGGGCCGGAATCCGACCATGCGCCGGACCTCGACCCCGTCACTGAAGAGGATAAGGGTGGGTATACCACGTACACCAAACCGTCCCGGGGTAATGGGATTCTGGTCCACGTTGAGTTTTACCACCCGTATGCTGTCATATTCCCTGGCAATCTCCTCGACCAGGGGAGCGATCATTTTGCAGGGACCGCACCATTCGGCCCAAAAGTCCACCAGGACGGGTTTGACGGATTGAAGGACTTCGGTGTCGAACGTGTCGTCGGTTACCTCGAACGTCTGTGCCATTCCCTCCTCCACCTGATGAGATTATCCTACGGGCATAAGGTTTTGTCAAGTTAGGGCCTCGCGTTGCCTCCTGACCCTTTGTCGTGTACAATTAATACGGCATCCTCTTGGCTGTGCTGTATCGGGGTGTGTCTTCCGCTCCGGTGGTCAAGACAGGCAGCCTGCACTGCACGCTGATATCCATACCCTGCCGATCGCTGGGGCTGTGCAGAGCCCGGAGACCTGCCATTTCTCACAGGCTATGCGGGGACTGGTGCGCTGAGGGGGCATGACCAGAACCATACCGGGCGTAAAGTTGGGGGTGCAGAGGAGTTACCTTTGCGCCAGCATCCGCCATGCGATCGCAGCCTTCGGCCTCCTGGTGGGCATGCTGGCCTGCCCGCTGCCCGTGGGTGCTGTGCCTCCGACTCCCCGCTTCTTTCACCTTACCACTGCAAATGGTCTCTCTCATAACATTGTCCGCGCTATGGTCCAGGACTCGCGGGGCTTTCTCTGGTTCGGCACCCAGGATGGCCTCAACCGTTATGACGGCTACACCTTCACCGTGTTCCGCCACATGCGCTCCGACCCGCGCTCTCTGGTCCATAACACCGTTCAGACACTGGCAGTGGACGGCCAAGGTAACCTCTGGGTAGGGACCGTCGGCGGGCTGGACCGCTACGACCAGGATACCGGTCGCTTTGTCCACTATCCCGAAATCGGCGAGTCGGTCACGGTCGTCTATCCGGCGCCCGATGGAACGCTCTGGGTGGGCACGGCCGGGGCAGGCCTCTTCCGCTACGATCCGGCCGCTGACCGGTTTACACAGTTCGGAAGCGAGGCCACTCCTCGCCCGTACACCGGTGATCATATCCTGGCCCTCTACCAGGACACAGCGGGCACCCTCTGGGTGGGAACGGAGTACAGCGGCCTGTGGAGCAACGACGTGGGAGGCGACCGTGAGGAAGGCGACCGCGAGGGGGGCGACCGTGAAGAGGGCGACCGTGAGGAAGACGACCGCAAAGGGGGCGACCGTGAGGAAGGCGACCGTGAGGAAGACGACCGCAAAGGGGGCGACCGCAAGGGGGGCGACCGCAAGGGTCGCCCCTACGGGTTGCCCCACAACCGGGTAACAGCGGTTCTCCAGGATCGGAGCGGCGCCCTCTGGGTAGGCCTGGGCGCATTCTACGAACCTGCCGTGGGTGGGCTGGCCGCTCTGGACCCGTCCACCGGCCGATGCACTCTCTATCGCCAGGGACTCCGTCACGCACATATCACGGCCCTCCTGGAAGACCGCGCCGGCACCCTCTGGGTTGGCACGGAGGAGGGGCTGGCTGTCCTGGACCGCACGGCCGGACGGTTCACCACCTATTACCACGACCCCCTGGACCCGTACAGCCTGGTCAACGACCGCATCTATGCACTCTATGAGGACCGCAGCGGTATCCTCTGGGTCGGCACCGATGGCGGCGTTAGCCGCTATGTCCCGGATAAGAACCGCTTCACCCTCTACCTGTCTCTTATACACATC
>JAOAAG010000096.1 GCA_026418995.1 Anaerolineae bacterium | reverse complement strand
CTTCAGCACCGCAGCCAGCGCCTTCCTGTCCAGCCCGCCGATCCAGCATGTACCTAACCCCAGTGCTCTGGCCTGTAACATAATGTTTGCCCCCGCCAGGCCGATATCCTCGTGGAGGAACTGTCTGTAGAGCGGGTTGCGGGCGTCGCCGCAGAGCACGATGAGGAGAGGTGCTTCTTCGGCATGTTTCCAGCGGATGACGGCATAGGCAGCGGCCTGTGCCACCTCCTGGCGCACTTTCGGATCCCGCACCACGATGAAGGCCCAGGGCTGTCTGTTGCTGGCCGACGGGGCCACGCGGCCGGCCTCCAGCAATTGCGCGATCATCTCCTCCGGTACAGGGTCCGGTTTGTACCGGCGGATGCTGCGCCGCGCCTTCAACAGGGCCAGCGTTGCCTCTGGGGAAGGCAGGGCTTCACTTGTCTCTATTCTTGGCTCACCAGCGCTCATAACGCACCAGTGTGGCGAGTTCCTTGCGCTTCTTGGGCTTCGGCTGATCGGCCGGGTAGCCCAGCGGCGTAAAGGCTATCGGCTCCACATCGTCGGGGAGGCCCAGCACCTGGCGAGCTGCTCGCGGGTCGAATGCGCCGATCCAGCAGGTGCCCAGTCCGACATCCGTCGCGGCCAGGATGAGATGGTCCATCACGATCGCGACGTCCACGTCGGTGTAGTTCTTGCCATCCACGCGCACCCAACCCTGGCCGGGCATTCCACAGATGCAGATCACCAGCGGCGCCTGCACAAACCACGGAGCGCCGTAGACACGGCCCAGCTCCTCCTCACGCCCTGCGGTGTGGATGACGATTAACTGGAAGGGCTGACGATTGGCCGCCGTCGGGGCCAACCTGGCCGCCTCGAGCACGTATTGAAGCTTCTCATCCTCAACGGGATCCGGCTTGTAGGCGCGTACGCTATAGCGGTTACGGATCAGGTCTGAGAATTCCATCGTTTACCTCCTCACGGGTGACAGTCACTGTGGAGAGTGACTGTCACCTGACAACAAGATGCCCCCGATAGTCACCCAGGAGGTGCCTTGTTCGTCCGCCGGGCAGCGGGCATAGGCCACCACTTTGCCCTGTACCGGACCGAGCAGGCGCAGCGTCAGGTAAATCGGCGGCAGGCCACAGATATTGTTACGGTCCCCATCGCGCTGGATGAGCTCAAAGAATCCTGCGGCGTCGCCAGCACAGATACGTTCGATGAGCCGCTCGTCCGCCGCCTGGAGCCGTGCCCGCCCGACCAGATCAACAGGTGGCCCACCGAATGCCGGCCCTACGTGCGCCAGATCGGCTGCGGCGACGACGAGCACCCGGCGGCCTGCGGTCATCCGGGCCAGCGTCGCCACGATTGCTTCAATGGTAGCGTCCTGTGCGGGGTTCGCCTCCCCCTGCACAAAGTGGCCGAACGAGCCGCACAGGATTGGCACCAGTGGGCAGGGCTGCTCCTGACGCAGATAATGCAGCCAGACCGTTGCCAGCTCAATGGAATGCTCACCCCGGTGATGGAGCTCATCGGCGAAGGCCATTTCTGGCCCTATAGCTTCCGCCAGCGCATCCACTACGTCCACAGCCGTGGGGAGGACGCCGAAGGGAGTGGCGTAATGCTGGCGTGTCAGCGTTACCCCCCTGCTTCCGGCATGATCGGTGCCCAGCACAACGACAAGCTCGGCAGCTCTGACCGAGGCAGCCGCGTGTTTCCACACCGAGGCGTAGACCGCTCCGCCACGCGCATAATCAATGTGTGGGCTGATCAGGCCGCGCAAGGTCTCGCACTCCTCCTGCGGATCCTCAACCGCGTCGAGGTACGACTGGAGCAACCGCCGTAGCTCTTCAGCGTCAGCGGGGTAGGAAAGGCCGGCGGAAGCGGGCGGGCGGTAGGGAGCACGGCGGTAAGCGCTCAGTGCTTCCACGCGGGCCTGGGCAAAGCGTTCGTTGTCCAGCAGGAGCGCTTCGTCGAGCGCAGTCAGCAGGCGCTCGATCACATCCAGGCCAACGCGCAGGCCGAAGCGGACGGCCAGTGCTGCTCGCAGGGCAGCGCTGTCGCGCGTACCGTCGCACAGGGCCAGCAGCGGGCCCAGTTGTCGCGGGATGGAGACCATCCTGTCGCTCAGTCCCAACGGATCGCGCAACAGGAGGTAAGCCTGCCCATCCTGGGTAAACGGCCGCACATCAATGGCACGCAGTTTGGGGAGTGACATGGTCATAACCTGGCGTTTCGCAGGCCCAGCATGCCCTTCCACGGGTTCCAGTGTACGCGGCATTGCGATGTACTCGCCAGCGCATTGTGCCCCCATCTGTGGGAGGGCAAACGGTTACGTCATCTTCTGGTGCTCCTGGGCCGCCTAGAGCTCCAGCAGACGAGCGAACAGGTTGCGGTGCGGAGTGATCGCCCCCTGGGGGCAGACCTCGGCACAGCAGAAGCATCGGATACACCGGGCGAGGGCGAAATCTGGCCTCTGCCCCAGGGTGATGGCCCCGGCCGGGCAGGCCTCGACGCAACGTCCGCAGCTCACACACAGCCCCTCATTCAGGCGGGGACGCACACGCACCATCCTACTTACCAGATTGCCCGTCCAGGAGGGGGCGTTGAAATACCAGCGCGTCCTGGGCAAAGCCACCTGGCCGAAGTCCAGCACATCCCTGTCGCCCTCGAGCGTAATGGCATCAAACTCAGAGCAGCCCAGCCCTCTGTCACCAGCCAAGGCCAGGTGCAGCACCTCCCCGGGGCGGTAACCCAGCGCTCGACTCGCCACCGTGTCCAGCGCCACCGGATCCGTTGCGGCCAGCAGACAACCGTATCGGCGCGGCGTACCTCCGACACCCGGCCCGTTTCCTTCCTGGCCCAGGATGCCGTCCATCAAGGTAAGCGCGGGCCGGACCAGTGCCAGCGTGTCCACCAGCACCTGGCTGAACTCACGCACCCCCGGGGCATGGAGATGGAGCTCGCGCTTGCGGGTACCGGGAATAGCGCCGAAGAGGTTTTTCACTGCGCCTGTGTAGAGCACAAGAGTATGCGTCTTCAGTTTGGGGAGGTTGATCACCACGTCGGCGTCGAAAACTGGCCGTGCAAGCAGGTAATCGCGCCCGTTCAGCCGCTTCCAGATCACCCCATCGAAGGGAACCAGCGTGGCTCCAGTGTGCGCGGCCACGTCTGTCATCCCACTTTTATGCCAGACGTGGCGATACTGCCCACTCGGACCAGCGGGTGAGTCGCCGATCCACACCACGCCCCCGGCCTGCTGCACCAGTTCCGCGACCGCCTGTACCACTGTCGGATGAGTGGTCACGGCATGCTCCGGGCCTGTGGCAGCCAGCAGGTTGGGTTTCAGCAGCACCCGCATCCCTGGCCGGACAAAACGCGCGATGCCACCCAGCGGAGCCAGCACCGCGGTGATACGCTGGCGCACCTGCTCCAGGGTGTAGGTATCACAAGCAGCCACGGAAACGAGGGACATTGGGAAGCTCTCCGGAGACGCAGCTATTTGCTCACCGGGGGATGGTTCACACCAGGTTTGCACTTAAAAACCGCAAAGAGTGCCAGTGGCGCAAAGGTATTTGCACTCTGCGCGGCCTGTGCGGTGTTTCACCAGGCACTCCTATCCCCGCGCAGCACCGCGTAGCCGCACAGGGGACCATTTTCAGGCCTCCGAAGTGTAAACTCGTGTTTCCCCGGAATTGAACCGTCCCCTCGATAGGGAATTATACTACACCTCCCTGGTAACACAACCGGCTGTGAGGACTCCGGGGGGCTAGACGCCAGGGGTAGTCCGTGAGTTGGCCCTGCCTGTGAGTAAGGGGCGGGCAAGGCGCTCCCCAGTTGACATATTCCGCACCCCATGGTATGATTAAAGACGCAAATTTAGCACTCTCCACACGAGAGTGCTAAAATCAGCACTGAACCGGGGTGAGGAGGGGGAGATGCAGGAAGAGTTGACCCCACGCCAGCAAATGATTCTGAACCTGGTGGTCAGAGAATATGTACAGAGCACTGTCCCTGTCAGCTCGCGCACGCTGGTCGAGCGGTATGGCCTGGGGATCAGTTCTGCCACCGTGCGCAACGAGTTGGCACGCCTGGAAGAGCTGGGGTATCTGACCCATCCGCACACCTCGGCCGGGAGGGTGCCTACCCCCAAGGGGTACAATCATTTTGTCGAGCGGCTACTGGGCGAGGTGGAATTGCCGCTTCACGAGCGACGCACCATCGCTCACCAGTTCTATCAGGCGCGCGGGGACTTTGATCAGTGGATGCCCTTGGCGGCTTCTATCCTGGCGCGCACTGCCCGCGGGGCTGCGCTCGTCACCGCGCCACAGCCGGAACAATCGCGCTACAAGCATCTGCAACTGATCGCCACCCAGGGGCGGCTGGTGCTGCTCGTGCTGGTCCTGCGTGGTGGCACGGTTAAGCAGCAGATGCTGAACCTGACCGAACCCCTCGATCAACAAGCGCTGAGCGAGGCCAGCGACCGGCTCAACCAGCTCCTGAGCGGGTTGACGGCATCCGAGATCGCGGCCCGTGTGCATACGCTTCCGCCGTTCGAGGCTAATGTGGCGGAACTGGTCATCGGTATTATGGAACGCACGGACGCCCGTCCAGCCGGGACCGTATACCGGGATGGCCTGAGCGAGGTGCTCCAGGAGCCCGAGTTCTCGGAGGGGGAGCACGCCCAGGGGCTGATCCGGGTGATGGAGGAGCGCAGTTTTCTCGAGGCCGTGCTGGCCGATGCGCTCAGCCCGGAGGTGGGCAGCATTCGCGTACTGATAGGCGGCGAGGGACGCTGGGATGAGCTGCGCGCCTGCAGCCTGGTGCTGGGCCGGTACGGCGTGGCCGGCTTCGCCACCGGTGCACTGGGTGTGGTCGGGCCAACCCGTATGCTTTACGGGCGGGCTATCTCAGCCGTCCGCTTCATCTCCGGCGTGCTCTCGGAGATGGTCTATGAAATGTACGCCGAGTGAGTGTCCAGCCTGGCCGTTATGCCAGGATGGCACGCCCGTCCTGCACATCTCCGTGACACCCACGAACTGGAGGTCCACATGACAGAGAACACAGCAGTTCCAGAACCATTGACCCAGGTTGCTGAAGAGGCACAGGAAGCCGAACCATCTGTCCAGGTTACCGCAGAGGTAAAGGAAACAGCAGCCCCAGAGCAGGAGGAACTGGAGAGGCTGAGAAGCGAACTGGAAAAGGCCCAGGCCCAGGCGGCCGAGTATCTGAATGGCTGGCAGCGGGCCCAGGCGGAGTTCTCCAACTACAGAAAGCGACAGGAGGCTGAGCGGGCCCAGCTTATTGCGCTTGCCAATGCGGGCCTTTTGCGTAAACTATTGCCGGTGGTGGACGACTTTGAACGGGCCTTCGCCACTTTGCCGGATGGGTTGAACCGTCTGACCTGGTGTGAGGGCATCCTGCTCATCAAGCATAAGCTGGAGGCCATCCTCGAGTCAGAAGGGGTCAAACCCATCGCCACCGAAGGCCAGGTATTCGACCCTCTCTACCACGAGGCCATCACCTACGAGGAAGTCGAAGGATACGAGGAGGGTCGCATTATCGGTGAGGTACAGCGCGGATACATGCTAGGCGAGCGAGTGTTGCGCCCCGCATTGGTGCGGGTGGCCAAGGCATCCGTTAGGCCGGAGGCTCAGGCCGCTGCTTCAACTGAAGAAGGTGCGTCAGGCAGTTAACACAGAGGTGATTAAGTATGGGCAAAATTATCGGTATTGATCTGGGAACCACCAACTCGGTTTGTGGCGTCGTGCTGGGGGGTGAGCCTGTGGTTATCCCCAGTGCTGAGGGGGGACGTCTGTTCCCGTCCGTGGTGGCCGTGAACCCTAAGACCGGCGAGCGTATGGTCGGACAGGTCGCCAAGCGCCAGGCCGTCGTCAACCCGGAAAACACTATTTTTTCCATCAAGCGCTTTATGGGGCGGAAGTTCGACGACCCGGAAGTGCAAAGAGCCCTGAAAATCGTCCCCTACCGGGTCACGGCAGCGCCCAACGGCGATGTGCGGGTATGGATGGGGGGCAAAGAGTACAGCCCGCCGGAAATCTCTGCAATGATTCTCCAGAAGATCAAGGCCGACGCCGAGGCCTACCTGGGGGAACCTGTGACCCAGGCGGTCATCACTGTCCCGGCCTATTTCAACGATAGTCAGCGCCAGGCCACCAAGGACGCCGGCCGCATCGCTGGCCTCGAAGTCCTGCGCATCATCAACGAGCCGACCGCTTCCTCGCTGGCCTATGGACTGGACAAGAAAAAGGATGAGACGATCGCTGTATTTGACCTGGGGGGCGGTACCTTCGACATCTCGATCCTCGATGTGGGCGACGGCGTCTTCGAGGTCCGTTCGACCAACGGGGACACCTTCCTGGGGGGCGATGACTGGGACCAGCGTATCATTGACTGGGTGGCCGATGAGTTCCGAAAAGAGTATGGCATTGACCTGCGCCAGGACCGGCAGGCATTGCAGCGGCTGAAAGAAGCCTGCGAGAAGGCCAAGATCGAGCTGAGCACGGTGCTGGAGACGGAGATCAACCTCCCCTTCATCACTGCCGATGCCTCCGGCCCCAAGCATCTGCAAATGAGGCTCACGCGCGCCAAGCTGGAGCAACTGACCGAGGACCTGATCGAGCGCACCATCGAGCCGTGCCGGCGTGCGCTGGCGGACGCCAAGCTCCGCCCCGAGGATATTGACGAGGTGATCCTGGTCGGGGGTATGACCCGCATGCCAGCTATCCAGCGTAAAGTGGCGGAATTCTTCGGGAAGGAGCCGCACAAGGGGGTGAACCCCGATGAGGTGGTGGGATTGGGTGCGGCGATCCAGGCCGCCGTCCTGGGGGGCGAGGTCAAAGACGTGCTCCTGCTCGACGTGACGCCGCTTACGCTGAGCATCGAGACGCTGGGCGGGGTGGCGACTCCGCTCATCGAGCGCAACACCACCATCCCCACCCGCAAGAGCCAGATTTTCTCTACCGCTACCGACGGCCAGACCCAGGTCGAGATTCACGTCGTCCAGGGAGAGCGGCCGATGGCCGCCGACAACAAGAGCCTGGGCCGGTTCATCCTCGACGGTATCCCACCGGCGCCGCGCGGTGTGCCCCAGATCGAGGTCACCTTCGACATTGATGCTAACGGCATCCTCAAAGTATCGGCTATGGATAAGGCAACCGGCCGTGCCCAGTCTATGCAGATCATTCCCTCCAGTGGCCTGTCCGACGCGGAGGTGGAGCGCATGATCCGCGAGGCCGAGCAGTACCGGGAGCAGGATCGGAAGCGCAAGGAAACGGTCGAGACCAAGAACATGGCCGATAACGCCGTGTACAGCGCCGAAAAATTCCTGCGCGAGCAGGGCGAGCGTGTCCCTGGTCATCTGCGCTCGCAGATCGAATCCAGGATTGCAGAGCTGAGAGAGGCGATCCGCCGCGAGGATGTGGCGGCTATGCGCCGGGGTATGGACCAGCTCAGCCAGACGCTCCAGCAGGCCGGCGCCGCTATGTACCAGGGCTCAGGCCCAGG
>JAOAAG010000076.1 GCA_026418995.1 Anaerolineae bacterium | reverse complement strand
CCCTACTGCTCCCGCTTCTGCTGCATGTACTCCCTGAAGCACGCGCACCAGATTCGGGAGAAGACAGGCGCGCAGGTCTACGAGTTCTATATGGACATGCGGGCCTTCGGCAAGGGCTACGAGGAGTTCTACGAGCGGGTGCAGGAGGACGGCGTCATCTTCGTCCGGGGCCGGGGCGCCGAGGTGGAAGTCCTCCCGGACGGCAAACTGCGGGTCAAGGGCGAGGACGCGGACCTGGGACGGCTGGTCTCGGTGGATGTGGACCTGGTCATTCTGGCCTCGGCCATAGAGCCGCAGCCAGATGCAGACCGGATCGCGGCGATTTTCGGCCTGGGTCGGACCCCCGACGGCTGGTTCGCCGAAGCGCATCCCAAATTGCGCCCGGCGGAGACGGCCACAGCGGGCATCTTCCTGGCGGGCTGCTGCCAGGGCCCCCGCGACATCCCCGACACCGTCTCTCATGCCGACGCGGCGGCGATGCAGGTCGTCCGCCTCTTCAACCAGGGCGAGGTAACCATCTCGCCGACGGTTGCGGTGGTAGACGAAGTGAAGTGCGTGGGCTGCGGCGAGTGCATCCTGGTCTGCCCATACTCGGCCATTGCCCGCAACCTGCGGGGCAAGGCGGAGGTCAACCCGGCCCTTTGTCAGGGCTGCGGCACCTGCGTCGCCACCTGCCCCTCGCATGCCATCGTCGGCCTGCACTTCACCGACGAGCAGATTGTGGCGCAGATAGAGGGGTTGTTGACGGGTGTGGGGGCGTAGTACGGAATACGGAATACGCAGTACGCAGTACGCAGTACGTATTCCGTACTCCGTATTCCGTACCCCGTATTCCGTACTCCGTATTCCGTACCCCGTATTCCGTTTGTCTGAGAGGTTGCGATGACATACGAGGAGTGGTTGCAGAGCGTGCCGCCAGAAATCACGGCGGATCCGCTCTGGCAAATGCGGGTGTACCGCCTGGCCCTCTTCGCGGTTGACCTGGGCTGGTACGACGTCTCCCGATTGGCCGAGGATGTCCGGATGCGCAGCGTGGCTGACCAGTTGTATCGGGCCCTGGGCTCTATCGCTGCCAACATCGCTGAAGGATATAGCCGCCGCTCTGGGAAGGAGC
Source organism: Anaerolineae bacterium (assembly GCA_026418995.1). Taxonomy (GTDB): domain Bacteria; phylum Chloroflexota; class Anaerolineae; order B4-G1; family B4-G1; genus JAOAAG01. Next base: position 2,855 of record JAOAAG010000076.1, on the reverse strand, counting down.
GGGCCCGGTTCTACGAGTACGCCCTGGGCTCCGCGCGCGAGGCCCGAACATGGTACTATCAGGGACGCCACGGCCTCAAAGACGCTGTCCTTGCCCACCGGCTCAGCCTGCTCACCCAGATTGTCCGTCTGCTCCTTTCCATTATCCCTGCGGAACGGGAAACGACCGGCATTTTGCAACTGCGTGAGGAGAGCCCTTCCTACCTTTACAGCGCCGACCCTGACGCCGAACTCTCCCAACTTCTGAGCGAAGTACCCTTGCCATAGACGCAATACGGAACACGGAATACGTAACAGGAGTACGCCATGTTTGAACCCCGCATCATCGCTTTCTTGTGTAACTGGTGCTCCTACGCCGGAGCGGACAACGCCGGGATCGCGCGGATGAAGTCGCCGCCGAACGTCCTCCCGATTCGGGTGATGTGCTCCGGGCGGGTCTCGCCGGAGATGATTCTACGCGCCTTCCGCGCCGGCGCCGACGGCGTCCTGGTGCTGGGATGCCACATCGGCGATTGCCACTACATCAACGGCAACCACCGCACCGCCAGGCGCATCCCGCTCCTGCGCAACCTGCTGGCCTATGTGGGCATCAACCCGGAACGGCTGCGGTTGGACTGGGTCTCCTCGGCGGAGGCCCCCAGGTTTGCTCAGGTGACCGCCGAGTTTGTGGAAACCATTCGCGCTCTGGGGCCGATAAAGCAGGAACTGGGGCTGTGAGTGGCGGAAGCGCCTCTCTGCACAGAAATCGGCAACCTGTATACGACTGTCGTCTGGGAAAACGGAGATAAGTAAGATGGAAACCCTGCTGCCGTTTCCGCTGGCCCTCGCCATCATCATCTTTGCCGCCAAGGCATCCGGCTATCTAAGCACCCGTTTGGGGCAGCCAGCCGTGCTGGGAGAACTGCTCATCGGCCTCATTCTGGGCCCAACGGCGCTGAATATGCTCCGTTGGCCCGTGTTTGCTGGAGGTCACCTGGAGGAGACGTTGCGCTATCTGGCCCATCTGGGCGTGTTCTTCCTGATGTTCATTGCTGGCCTGGAGGTGGATATGGAGGCTATGCGACGGGCAGGGCAACCAGCGATATGGGCCGGAATTCTAGGCGTGGCTTTCCCCATTGGCCTGGGATGGCTTGTGTCGTTCCCCTTCAAGCTGCCCGCCCTAGAGGGAGTGATGATCGGCCTTACACTGGCTGCAACCAGCGTTAGCATCTCAGCCCAGACGATGATAGAACTCGGCGTTCTGCGTAGCCGGGTGGGCGTAGCGTTGCTGGGGGCTGCCGTGGTGGACGATATTCTGGTCATCCTGTTGGTATCCCTATCCAACGCCTTGACCGCTCATGGAAGCGGCCTCTGGGACATCCTGTGGGTACTGACACGGATGCTGCTTTTCCTGGGCGTGACGATCTGGGTGGGCGCGCGCCTGATCCCGTGCCTGCCGTCTCGGGCGGAATGCCTCCCTATCAGCGAGGGAGTGATGGCGCTGGTCGTGATCATGCTGCTCCTCTTCGCCTGGGGCGCCGAGGCACTGGGAGGGATTGCCGGTATCACCGGTGCCTTTCTGGCCGGACTGGCCTTTGCTCGCTCGCCGCTCCACCAATATATCCGGGACCGGATGCATACCCTGGCCTACGCCTGGATCGTGCCGATCTTCTTCGTCAATATTGGCCTGGAAGCAAACTTGCGCACCATCGGGTGGAGTGGGGCGGGCCTGGCGCTGGCCCTTGTTAGTGTGGCCATAATGTCCAAAATCCTCGGCTGTGGGTTGGGAGGAGTGGCGGGGGGACTCTCCGCAATGGATGCCCTGCGTCTGGGAGTCGGAATGATGTCGCGGGGAGAGGTAGGCCTGATCGTGGCTGAAATGGAGCTGGGGTGTGGGTTAATCACCCAGCAGGAATTTGCCGATATTGTACTGGTTGTATTGGTTACGACTCTGGTGACGCCTATTCTGCTGCGTGCGCTCTACTGCAGTCCCGGTGAGCAACTGGCAGCACGGGAGTGAGTGAAGACCCGAGGTGAGGCCTTGCCCGTCCTTGCGGATTTCCAGCTCGCTCTTGTCGAGCGTCCGGTTGAAGGCAAGCTGTTCCTTGAAGGCCCTGCTGGTGCCGGCAAAACCACGGCTGGTGTGGCGCGTCTTATGCACCTGCTCCGAGTGGGGGTCCCGGCCCGCTCGATCCTTGTGCTCGTCCCCCAGCGCACGCTGGCAGCGCCTTACTCTGAGGCTCTCCGACACCCCGACGCCGGGGCCGGCGCCCAGGTAACCGTGTTCACCATCGGTGGCCTGGCGCAGCGCATGGTTGACCTCTTCTGGCCGCTGATCGCTCAGGAGGCCGGCTTTGCCCACCCGGACCGTCCTCCCGTCTTCCTCACCCTGGAGACGGCGCAGTACTATATGGCCCGCCTGGTGCGGCCCCTGCTGGAACAGGGATACTTCGACGCGCTGGTCATAGACCGCAACCGCCTGTACAGCCAGCTCCTTGACAACCTGAACAAGGCTGCCGTCGTTGGCTTCCCCCACACCGAAATCGGTGCCCGGCTTAAGGCAGCCCTGGGCACCGAGCACAGCAAGCGGCGCATCTACGACGAGGCCCAGGAGTGTGCCAACCGCTTCCGCGCCTACTGCCTGGCCCACAATCTCCTCGACTTTTCGCTTCAGTTGGAGGTGTTTACCAACCACTTGTGGAAAGGCGATGGCCTTGCTGCCTCACTATGTCGTGACTATCTGCTGGGAACATACACCCACCTCATCGTGGACAACCTCGAAGAGGACACGCCGCTCACGCACGATATTCTGAGGGAGTGGCTGAGACATGCACGGTCAGCGCTGCTCATCTATGATTCTGTCTCTTATACACATCT
>JAOAAG010000061.1 GCA_026418995.1 Anaerolineae bacterium | reverse complement strand
CCACAGAACCGCTGGGCGAATAGCCAGGCCTCGCGGGGATCGCGCCCTTTCAAGATTATTTCCACGCCGCGCCACATCGTGCTGGAGGACCAGGCGTTGGTGACCTTTCCGCCCTCCACCTCCACTTCGATGCGCAGGTGGCCTTCAATACGGGTCATGGGGTCAATCACGATTTTAGCCATTGATGCCTCTCCTTACTCCTACTGGTGGTGAGCATGTTCGATTTCAGGGAAGAGGTTGAAGAAGCGAGCTACAATCAGGTAGGCTAGGACGGCGCCGGCCAGGATGCCAAGCGAGCTGAGCACCTCGACCGGATGAGGGACATAGGTAGCCCAGGGCGGGGCGGACAGCCCGATCCAACTGATGGTCACCCGGTTGATAAATATGCCGAGCACAATCCAGATGCCAGCCCAGAAGACGCCTTCCGCCCGCTTCCCGAAGCGCGAGAGCAGGATCAGCAGCGGGATCGCACAGCCGATCAGCAGGTCACCCCAGGCTAGCAGACTATAACCGCCAGCGCCGAACAGCAACCCCAGTTCGCCTGTCACAGCCAGGTCACCCAGCCGCAGGATAAGATACAAGGCCAGCAGAATGCTGACCAGTTTGTTGATCTTTCTGAAGAGCCCGGCATCCAGCGGCAGGCCCAGCTTGTCCAGGGTGAGTTTAACCACCACACCAGCCGTGGCGACTCCGCCGAACAACGCCTGGAGCAGGAACAACAGGGGGAGGATCGGTGTCCACCACAGGGGATGCAGCCGATGTTTCACGAGCAAAAACATCGAGCCCAGCGACGACTGATGGACGGTCGAGATCAGGATGCCGACTCCGGCGATGAGCAGAATGTTACGTTCAATGAAGTGAATGGGCAAGCGTAGATTCCACCGCTCAAGCAATGTCGGCGCCGCTTCCAGAATCAAAATCATCGTGTACAGGGTGACGCTCAGCGCCACCTCTTCCAGAAACGAGTGAAGATTGATGTAGTTGGGAATCAGGATATTGTAGAACTGGTGCCAGCGCCCCAGATCGAGAATCAGGATCACGGCGACTGACACGTAGCCCAGGAGCCCGGTGAACACAGCCGGGCGGAGTATCCGGTGATAATCCTCGCGGTTCCAGAAGTGGCTGATCGCGGAGACGGTAAAGGCCGCGCCGGCGACGGGAATTAAGAAGACATCCAGGCCGATCCACAGTCCCCACGGGTAGTGATCGCTCAGGTTCGTTGTGGCCTCCAGTCCCATCGCCAAACGGTAGATGGAGAGCACCACTCCCAGCGCGGTCAGTGCTCCCAGCACGTAGAAGCTATAGGGAATGGATAGTTTCCTCTTGCTGACTTTGGGAGGCATCTCAATGCTCCTTCTTGTGTCCCACTGCTGCGCTACCACGACGGCCGGACAGGAAGCGTGCGCTGATGAGCGTCAGGACGCCGCCGATGAAGATGGTAGGCAAAATAATCGGGGCCAGAAAGTCGTTGAGCGCAGGCACCGGCTCGTGGCCCAGGTCCGGCAGGCCGAGCTTCTCGAAGGGGACGCTGGACAGGTACAGCACCGACGTGCCGCCACCGTCGTGTTCACCGTAAACGTAGTTCACATACTGACCGGGGTTTTCCGACAGCCGCTGGTGAGCCTCAGCCAGCAATGCGCCTCGTTTCCCCCAGGCCAGTGCACCAGCGGGGCAGGCCTCGACACATGCCGGGCCCAGTTTCTTGACCAGCCGGTCTTTGCAGAACGTGCACTTGGTCACGACGGAGAGCACCGCATCCCATTTGAAGCGGGGGACACGGAACGGGCAAGCGACCATGCAGTACCGGCATCCGATACAGCGCTTGGGATCATAGGTGACCGGCCCGTCCGGCGACTTTTGCAAGGCCTTGACCGGGCAAGCGCTGACGCACGCCGGGTACAGACAGTGCATACATTGCAGTTTGACAAACGAACGCTCGCCGTTGCCCTCATACAGTTGAATCAGCGTCCAGGTATCCGCCGACAGCTCCAGAGGAGCATCGTACAGACCTGAGGGGTCCAGTTCCGGCGGATTGCGATTCCAGTCCTTACAGGCATTCTGGCATGCCTTGCAGCCGATGCATTTCGTCGCATCATAGAGCATCGCCACACCATTTGCCGCGTCCACCCCTCCGGCAGCCAGGGCGACCGGGGGACACAGCAGTGTACCGACCGTTCCCAGGCCCGCTAACTTAATAAAGCTCCTCCGACTGAGCGACATAGCGGCCTCCTATTCAGACTTACCACCGGAGGAGGGGGGTTTGGCCTTCAAAGCGGCCATAGCCGTGCCCACGGCGGCTGCTCCCAGAACGGCTCCAGCCAGCCCACCAAGCACCCCGGCCGCACCCGGGGAAATAGCCTGGGCCGGTTGTTCCACCGGTGGATAAGTGGTCGGCGGAGTGACGTCGAACACGGGCGACGTTTTATATGCGCCGAATTCCCAGAAACCAGGTTCAGAGCAACCGACGCAGCCGTGGCCTGCGGCTACAGGCCAACTGACCCCATCGTTCCAGCGCACGGCCGGGCAGTTGTGGTAGGTGACCGGGCCTTTACAACCCATTTGATAGAGACACCACCCTTTGCGGTGGCCCTCGTCACCCCAGGCACGTACAAACTCCCCGGCATCGAAATGCCCCCGGCGCTCGCAGTTGTCGTGGATCCGGTGCCCGTATGCAAAGAGCGGCCGTTTCAGCCCATCCGTCTCCGGCAGTCTGCCGAAAGTGAGGAAATGGACGACGGTCGCCGTCAGGTTGACCACATTCAGTGGGCAACCGGCCAGGTTGAGCACCGGCTTGTCGGTCACCAGCTCATCAACGCCCACCGCGCCGGTGGGGTTGGGGGAGGCCTTGGGCAACCCACCGAAGGTAGCGCAGTTGCCCACGGCGATGACGGCGAGCGCACCGGCGGCAGCCTCCTTCAGCAAGTCCGCCGCCGTCCTGCCCCCAATGGTACAATAGACGCCGCCGTCGGCCAGCGGAATGGAGCCTTCTACAATGAGCAAGTAGCCACCGGCGGCGATGGTAGCGGCCTTGGCTTCCTCAGCGTGGTGACCCGCAGCAGCCATAATCGTCTCATGGTAATCTACCGAAAGCACATCCAGCACGATTTCTGCTACCGTCGGGCGCGAGGCACGCAGAAAAGATTCGGTGCATCCGGCACAGTCCTGAAACTCAAGCCAGACAACTGGCGTCCGTTTGGGATTCTCCAATGCACGGGCGATTCTGGCAGCGAAAGTGTGCTCCAGGGCCAGGGTCCCTGCCATTACGGCGCAGAATTTCAGGAACTCTCTGCGCGAGATGCCTCGCTGAAGCAGATGCTGTTTAAAGTGCGCGTCTCCCATAGCTGCTCTCCTTATTTGCGCAGGATAAAGGTGTCTATGCGAGCCTACTCGTAACAATGACGTTTCCAAAGGCTGTGCTTCAGGTGACAATAACTTCCGCGGGGCCGGTGATGATCGCTGTCACACGTTTCTGACCAGGAGGACACCGACAACCCGCACCTGTCGGGGGCCGAAGAGGAGCAGTGGTCCGACGCTACCCGGCCGGTGGTCTATTACCGGGCCACCGCAGGAGGGGAAGGGACCATCCACCTGCGCGGCGTTTTACAATCCCACCTGCGACGCGGAATACACGCCGCCCAGAATGGGGGGTCCGGGGAGTCTGGTCCTGCCAGAGGCAGACACCTATTCCCTGCTTGTTCGCTGGCAATGGAGTGGCCTGGACAACCAGGCTAACGCACACAGGAGGGTGCCAGTGCGATATCTGACCTTCTGCAAACGCTCAGGATGATCTTTCCGCCACCCGTGTTGGTCTGTGCCAGCACCATATCCCTGCTACATACGGAGCTCCGACTGGCCAGCCTGTCGGGGACACCTGGAGTACGGAGTGCAGGTCACCTGCTGCTGCGACGGTGGGCCGCAACCAGCGCCGCAAAAGCAGATGTCGTGGGTCTCTCACCGACAGGTTGACGCACCAGGAGAAGAGGTAATCAGTAGCCCCAAACAGCTCACGAATAAAGCGGTGCCACCGGCTCAGGCCACTGGTAGTGCCAGTAACTCCCTTCGGCTGAGCTTTCACTCTCGATCGCTATAATGGCGTGGAGATTTGTTCAGATATCGTGTTCCAGGTATCGCGCTTTCTCACCCCCTTCCACCGATAAAAAAAGGCCCGCCATCCTGCTTCAGTAAGGATAACAGGCCTCTCCGGATACGCCCAGCTTGTCAATTCGTGGCGGTGCGATATGGCGATGCATGTTACCGATGACCAGAGATCGAGGTGTGCACACATTATACTTTAAGGTGGGGAAAAGTCAACTCGACGACGGTCCACGTTCCGGGCGGAAAGCCCGCCGCTTGACGCCGCTACATTATTGTGGTACAGTTAATGTGCCTCTGTGTCCAATCCTGGCCGCCTGATATTTTTGGGGTTGAACCTCCCGCAGGGTAGAGCCTGCAGGAGGGGTGAAAATACTTTCAGGAGGTAACCCTATGAAACGAAAAGCGGATCGCGTCTTTACCCTGCCGATTGTAGTCTCGCTATCCCTGATGCTCATCTTGAGCCTGCTTACCGGCTGTTACAAGGAGGTTGCTCCGGACGTCGAGGAGACGGCGGCAGGCGGAGCCCAATTTGCGATGGAAACAGTTGATATCCAGGCCACGGCCATTATGAACTCGACACTGGCGGCCCAACCGGCTGCGGAGACCCCGCAGGTCGTGGAGACCTTGCCGTCGCCGACTCCGTTACCGCCTTCGCCGACCCCTACAGAGTTGATTATCACCGCCGCCCCAACCTTCACGCCGGTCCCCACTGCGGGGCAAGTTCAAGTTGAAGTGGCGGCCACCCCATCTCCGCCTCCTGGAGAGGTGAAACACGTCGTACAACCGGGTGAGAATCTGTTCCGCATCGCCCTCCGCTATAACACCACCTTCCAGGACGTCGCGAAAGCCAACGGCATCACCAACCCGGACCGCATCTACGTCGGCCAGGTCTTGGTGATACCTGTCTCCGGCACGCCTGCGCCCGCGCCCACCGGAGGTACGACGTATGTGGTACAGCCTGGCGACAACCTGTTTCGCATTGCTCTCCGCTACAATATGAGCTACCTGTACCTGGCCAGGTACAACAATATTTCCGACCCGTCGCGCATCTATGTCGGGCAGGTGCTCCGCATTCCATAAATCGGCCTGGTTAAGAGGGAGGGTCACCACTCTGTGGCCCTCCCTCCATTAATCCCCTGGGATGATTACCAGCCTCAGGAATGACAAAGTCAGATTAGTGCAGGCTCTCCAGCAACGCCGACGGGTTCGTCAACAGGAACGGTTGCTCGTTTTCGAGGGGATACGGCTGGTTGAGGAAGCGCAACGGAGCGGATTCCCACTTCACTTTGTGCTGTATACAGCCTCAGTAGAGAGCAGCGACCGGGGGAAAGCGCTGCTGACCTCACTGCGAGAAGCTCAGGTCGCATGCTACGAGGTGAGCGAGAAAGTTCTGGCCGCCTGCTCTGACACCGAGACCCCCCAGGGTATCCTGGCCGTGCTGCCGATACCCACCCCTATCCCTCCACCACAGCCGAGACTCGTCCTCGTTCTCGATCGAGTCAGAGACCCGGGGAATCTGGGCACCATCCTCCGCACAGCATTGGCGGCGGGAGTCGAACAGGTACTGCTGGCTCCTGGCACGGTAGATGCAACCAACCCCAAAGCCGTGCGAGCCGCAATGGGCGCACATCTGTGGCTGCCTGTCACCACATGTCCCTGGGAGCTGATTGCCGCGTCTGTCGCCCATTGCGATGTCTGGCTGGCCTCGGCTAAAGGTGAGACGCTTTACACTGCGGTGGACTGGAAGCGGCCGGTTGCGCTAATCGTCGGGGGGGAAGCAAGCGGAGCAGGAACACAGGCCCACGCTCTGGCCAGGGGAGAGGTCTACATCCCTATGTCCCCGGTCGTCGAATCGCTGAACACGGCAGTAGCAACGGCTGTCCTGCTCTTCGAGGTAGTACGGCAGAGGATGGCGCTGGATTCCCGGTGCATGGTGGACGCCGGATAGCTTTACACCCACACTCTTTTCACCTGCTGGCGCAGCCGGGAGATGCGCGCCTGTGTCTCGCTTTCACCGGGAAAGCGGCTCAGGCGGCGCTTGGTGAAAGCCAGTTCCGTCAGCAGATGATAGTAACGCCCCAGTTTACGCCAGCGTGCGATATCCCCACGTAAGAGTGCACGGGCTCTCGAAGCCAGCCGTTCGGTATAGGAACACACCGTTCTGTAATCCTCTTTGCTCAGCGTGCCTGATTCAACTTCGTCAGCCAGAAAGGTCACCAGCCAGCGATGTTCCTGCGTGGTGGTGAACGCGATGACACCCAGGAGGAGCAGCACGCCGCCCCAATCGGTGATGAGCGCGATCACACAGGGCCAGCACAGCTCAGCGCCCAGGACGACACTACCATTGTGGATGGCATGAGCTGCAATGCCACCAGCCAGGCCAATCACAGGTGCTACCAGCTTGAGCTGCATATGGGGCGAGGTGCGCATCAGTGCCACACCGAGGCCAGTCACTCCGGTGAACATCGCATGATTCAGCCCAAAAACAAAGGCGCGCAGGATGACCAGTTGTACCAGGCCTCCCAGCCCTGAGGAATCGAGAACATCAATAAAATAAAAAATGTTCTCGACGGCTGCAAACCCGAATCCTACCAGGCCCCCGTAAATGATGCCGTCAAGCGGACTATCCAGCTCATGTCGAAAAAACAGGATCAGCAGCACCAGAGCACCGGCTTTTACCGTCTCCTCCACTACGGGAGCAACCACAGCCGCGCCTATCAGCCCGGCAACTGCCGGTTGGACGAAATAGCTGATCGGCACGTCGAGCACAAGCTCTACAATAACGGAAAAGAGAATGGCGGGCAATGCGCCCCAGAGGAAAGCCGCGGTCAGCAGAGGTAATGGCTCTTTCTCATAACGGTCAAACCACCACAGGATCAGCGCATAGACAACCATCGGCACTATGCCGACTGCTACGATAAGTGCAGCGGTGGGCAGGAGTAGCATCTCGTCTCGGCTCGGTGATGGAATAAGTGACGGTCACCTCAACAGGTGACCGTCACCAGGAAGTTATCAGGCCGGCGCGGGTGCGGGGGGCATATCCGTGACCGGTCTGGGACATTCGTATGCCGGGCGTCTGGTGGCCCGTTTGGCACCCGAGGCCGGCAGCGGGCTCTTGGGAGTGTCGGGGGTCTCTCGTCCCTCAAACACAGCCACAAACTCCTCTGCGTCGAGCGTCTCGACCTCGATCAGACGCTGAGCGACGCGGTCCAGTTGCTCCCGGTACCTGGTCAACACCTCGCGGGCTCGTTCATGAGCCCGGTTTACGATCTTCCGTACTTCGATATCTATCTCCTGAGCTATGGCCTCACTGTAGTCCCTCTGCTCACCGATTTCCTTGCCCAGGAAAACCAGTTCTTCTTTCTGCCCGAACGTCATCGGCCCGAGGCTGTCGCTCATCCCATAACGCGTGACCATCGCGCGTGCGACTTCCGTCACCCGCTCCAGATCGTTGGCGGCGCCGGTGGTCACGTCTCCAAAGACGAGCTCCTCGGCTGTGCGACCGCCCAACGCATAGGCCAGGTCGTCCTCCAGTTTGCTCTTGGTCAATAGACGGCGCTCCTCTTCGGGCAAGGCAATGGTGTATCCCGCGGCCATACCCCGCGCTACAATAGAGACTTTGTGCACTGGATCACAGTTGGGGAGCACATGGGCGACCACCGCATGGCCCGCCTCGTGATAAGCAGTGATACGCTTTTCCTCCTCGGACATCAGCCGGCTCTTGCGCTCCGGACCCGCGATCACCCGTTCGATGGACTCCTGGAACTCGGCCATGCCGATCACTTTCTTATTGCGGCGGGCGGCCAGGATAGCCGCCTCGTTCACCAGGCTTTCAATATCTGCCCCGACAAAGCCGGGAGTGGCTCTGGCCAGTGTCTTCAGGTCCACGTCCTCCGCAAGCGGTTTGCCGCGCACATGGACGGCCAGAATCGCCTCCCGCCCTTTCAGATCGGGCCTGTCGAGCACGATACGGCGGTCAAAGCGCCCTGGCCGGAGCAGGGCGGGGTCGAGGATATCGGGGCGATTGGTGTTATGTAAGAGAATGGGGCTTTCGCCCCCGAAGAAGGCTTCACGCTCGCATCCGCAAAGGTCATAGACATACCCATCGTAGGGTAAACGCCTGATACGCTGTACAGGAACTCGCGTCACTCCACTGCCCGTGGCATCCGCCCACGTCCCCGCGAGCGCCACCAGTTCATCACCCGGCTGCAGCTCGGCAACTGCCCGTGGCGCCATACCTTCCTGCGTATACACGAAGACGGAGTGGTTCCCCGTGGCACGCACCTTGCCGCCGGCGTACTCGATCTCGTAGATTTCGTCAACTTTGTGCCTGTACACGCCCCGCACGGAGACAAAGCCGCTGTGGTCAGATTGTAAGCCGAGTGCCTGGAGGCCCGGGGAGGGCTTTTCTACACCTGCTTCACCGTCTGCGTAGTACGGATCAATCACCTCGGCAATGGGGAGCAACCTGGGCTCGCCCTGTGCGGTCCTGACCATCACGGGTGTGTCGCCGGTCACGCTGGCGGCCATAACGATGACGTTGGTGTCCGTGTCGAAACCGTCCATCTCGACCAGGATCTGGTTCAGCGTCTGCTCACGCTCATCATGCGAACCACCCAGTCCGGCGCCCCTGTGGCGGCCCACGGCGTCTATCTCATCCAGGAAGACGATGCAGGGGCTGTGTCGCTTCGCCTGCTCGAACAGGTCGCGCACGCGCGAAGCGCCCACGCCGACAAACATCTCCACGAATTCGGAGCCAGAGATGGAGAAGAACGGCACACCGGCCTCACCGCTCACCGCTTTGGCTAACAGGGTCTTACCAGTACCCGGCGCTCCCATCAACAGCACGCCTTTGGGAATGCGGGCCCCCAGTTGGACAAACTTCTCCGGTTCCTTGAGGAACTCGACCACTTCACGCAGCTCTTCCAGCGCCTCATCCACCCCCGCTACATCGTCGAAGGTGACGGAAGGGCGATCACCAGTGTACATCCGGGCGCGGCTTTTCCCGAAAGCCAGCGCCTGATTGTTAGCGCCCTGAAACTGACGCAGCATAAAGAACCCGATGGCAAACATCACCAGCACCAGCAGGATCGAGCCACCGGCGCTCAGCAGCGTGCTCCAATCCGGCGGGTGGAGTACTACGATCTCGACCCGGGCTAACTGTTCCGGGGTCACCCCCAGGTCACGCAGTTGCTCCGTGATAGAGGACTCACTGCTCTTGTAAGAGACCACCTCTTCCCCGTTTCCAAGTCTCACCAATACACGGTTACCCTCCACCCGAATGCTGGTGACATTCCCTTCCCGTATCTGTGCAGCAACATCCGTGAGCGAGGTCTGCACCACACTCTGAGCCCGCTGGGAATAGAAGCTGTACAGCAGGAACACGACAACAACGAGAATCAGCAAATAGATAAACGAACCCCCACCTGATCGTGAACGCACAGTAAACCTCCCATATCGGCCCCCTGAGGCAGCCCAGGGAAGCCGTCCTGTTTGCCTGATATCATAAACCTGCAGTGAATGAGCAGCCCGATCACTCCAGCAATTTTATTATACCATGTTCTGATGCGCTGATGCAAGCACCACTCGCTATGCCAGCATGGCTTCTCAGGGGCCACATGCGCGCCTGGTAGGCTGGTTGGCTGCACTTACACAGGGAAGCAAAGGATGACCATGGTAAATGCAGGCTCACCCCCGCATGAACTACAGTTGTGAGCGTGAAGGCGGGCTACTGGCAAATTTCCGAGAGAGGTGTATAATTGTAGTAAACCGTCCTTGTAAAACTGCACACCTCTTCCTCCGTTCCCCGGTGTGCTTGTACAGCCGGTTGAGTTTGCTCTCCGCGCTGGTAGCAATGCCCCTGTGACCGGTCCTGCGGTGCCGAGAGCGCTCCATTCGTGGTCTTTCACAGCTCAAACTTTCCTGACGATGTCTATTGTCAACCAGACCGAATTAGCAGACCTGGTCACAGCTCTACGGCGCTACCTTCCGACCTCCCTGGAACACCGCTGTCTACTCGGCGACAGGATCGAAGACCCTGCCGCCTGCGCTCTGCACCTGGCGACACTGCTACGTGCCGTCTCCACATACCTGCCCCGTCGGGTGGTCACCTCGCTGCTGACCGATCCCCAACCAGCCCAACCCAGGGGCGAGTTTGCCTCCGGCACCGTGATGTGTGCCGACATTTCCGGATTCACGGCTATGTCCGAGAAGCTGTCCCAGTTGGGGAAGGCAGGAGCCGAGGAGGTTACCGGCATCATTAACCGGCTCTTTACCACCCTGCAGGAGGTCTCAGAGCGCTATGGAGGAGACCTGGTCAAGTTCGGTGGTGATGCGCTGATTATCCACTTCGGGGAAGAAGCGCACGCCCTGCGGGCCTGCCTGGCGGCCATGCAAATGCAAGAAGCGATGGGCTCCTTCAGGGAAACGCCCACCAGCCAGGGGGTCTTCAGGTTGCAAATGAGCATCGGTATTGGGAGCGGCCCCCTCTTTATGGTGAATCTGGGCTCAGAAGAGGGGATGGAATTCGTCGTGATGGGCCAGGCTATCGCCCGTATGGCCCAGGCCGAATCCCATGCTGCGGCGGGCGAGGTACTCATTGATTCCATCACCCTGCAGCAGGTCGCACCATACGCGGTGACCCAGCCCAGGGGAGACGGCTTCCACCAGCTCCTGTACTTTCAGCAACCGCTGCCCGATCTGAGCGTGACCATTTCCGATCCGCTACCCCCCATTTCTCCTCCGTCCTCCGCCGACAACCTGCTTCCCTGGATCGCCGATACCGTCCGGCGCATCCGCGCCCTCAGCCCTTTTCTGCCTCCGGGTGTGCTGAACCGGCTGATCTTCGATCCGGAGACGGTGCTTGTGGGAGGCGAGTATCGCCCGGTGACCGTCGCGTTTGCCAATTTCTGCGGCACCGACGAGATCATCGAGACGCTGGGGGAGAGCCGTACCACTGAGATAACTGCCATTCTGAATGCCTACTTTACCTCTATGCGAGACCTTATCGCCGTGTACGGCGGCGTGATAAACAAAGTAGACCCCTACACTGCCGGCCATCGCCTCATGGCCCTGTTCGGGGCACCACACACCCACATTGACGACCCTGAGCGGGCTGTCCGCGTAGCGCTGGAGATGCAGGAGGCTATGGCGCCCTTCACCAGGCTGGAGACATCCTGTGGCACGTTTCGTCTCGCGCAACGCATCGGTATCAATACAGGCGTCGTCTTCGCCGGGAATGTGGGTGCCCCTGCGCGGCGGGAGTATTCGGTGATGGGCGATGGCGTCAATCTGGCCGCCCGCCTGATGGCCGTAGCTGCCGAAGGGCAGATCCTTATCAGCCACTCCACGGCCCGGCAAGCGGAGGGCGTGCTATTGCTCCGCGAGCAACAGCCCGTGCAGGTCAAGGGTAAATCAGCATCGGTACGGAACTATCTGGTGCTCGGCCTCCAGGAACAACGGCGGCGCGAGCACCGCCCTCTGATCGGACGCGATGAAGAGTGGCGCACCATCCTTGAGACCACAGATATGGCACTCTCCGGCCGACCCCAGATGCTCGCCATCGTCGGAGAGGCAGGATTGGGCAAATCACGCCTGCTGGACGAGTTAATCACCTGTTGGCAAAGGGAGCATGGAGCGCTCGCTATCCTCGCTACCTGTCCCTCCTTCGGTCGTCATACCCCGTATTCGCCGTGGCTGGATGTCTTACGGGCGCTTTTCGGCATCCTCCCCTCCGATGACACGCCGCTCAAGCTGGAGAAGATCGCAGCTACGCTACAGGAGATGCGGCCTGCCTGGCGCGACTGGTCGGTGCTGATAGGGCGTCTGCTGGGGCTGGACGTTGAGGAAACGGCTGTGGTGCAGGCTCTTGATGCCCCAACCCGCCAGCGCATCATCTTTGCCGTTATCGAGGGCCTGGTGACACACCGGGCCAGCAGCCAGCCTCTGCTGCTGGCCGTAGATGATCTCCACTGGGCCGATGAGGCTTCGCTCGCGCTGCTCAACTATATCGCCCGGCGGGTCGCTGAGGGACGGGACAGGCCCCGCGCACTGATGCTGGCTATAGCCTACCGTACGGAGGGGGCGTCGTCACTCGACATGGCCAGCCTGCCCCACTATACCGAGGTACGATTGAGAGAGCTGTCTGAGGCGGACAGTCTGCGCCTGCTGGATACCCTGCTCCCCTCCACTCCCCAGATTCCACAACAACTTAAAGAAGTGATCCTCAGAAACGCTCAGGGCAATCCTCTGTTCATCGAGGCCATCGCCCACTCACTGATCGAAAATTATCTTGTCCTGGATGAACAGACCGGGACTTACCACATGCGGCCCGGGCTGGAGGACGTAGAAATACCCGATTCGGTCAATCGGATCATCATGAGCCGTATTGACCGGCTGGACGAGAGCTGCCGCAACATCCTGCGCGTTGCTTCGGTAATCGGCCAGCAATTCTGGTACTGGCTGCTCAGCTCAGTATATCCCTACCGCCGTTCGGAATGGGAATTACGCGGGCACCTGGAGGACTGTCTCTTATACACATCT
>JAOAAG010000052.1 GCA_026418995.1 Anaerolineae bacterium | reverse complement strand
AGATGTGTATAAGAGACAGATGTATGGTATTATACCAGCTCCCGCGCCAGAAGCAAGACCGACATGGGACGCACATTGTGCCTTGATCCCGCACTGCAACATGGCCCCGATTCCCCTGTGATTTCACCACTGGAAATCCGGGCCGCCATCCGCCCAGACCACCCCGGCGAGCCGGTGCGCCGTTTCGCCACCTTCACCCCAGACCTGGAAGCCCTTGCCGATGGGCTGCCTGCCTGCGGCGTGGATATGGTGGCGAGGATTCCACCCGCGCCGCACTCTGCTGCATCACTGGCGTGGACCTCGTCGCCGTGGAAGGCATCCGCGCCAGCCTGGCGATGACCATCCTCACCAGGTGTGATGCTCAGGCACAAGGTCGCCTACCACGACATCGGCGCGCAGGGCTAAGAGGCCGCTCAACGCGAACGCGAGCTCACCGCGTTTTGGCGCAAGGCCGCCAGGTTTGGTTCCAGACCCACCCAAAGGCCGCACTGAGCGAGGGTTAGCCTGCCGGCCTTTGCGATCCCACCCACACGAGCGTCCAATGCGGGCGGTCGTGCATTTCGCGTTGGGTGATTTTGCCCTTCACGGCCATCCATAGGGGTTCGGACGCCCGGCGCGCCGCAGCTACGCCCCGCTTCCGCTACCCCCTGCCCCCTTTCTCGCCGACGTTTCCTTGCAGTTTCGCTCTTCCCCTCCTGTCGGCAGCGGCAGTTTCTCAGGATGCGCTTGTTGGGCAGCCTCTCAAAATACACTAGCCACCGATGCCATAGAAGTACACAGTATTTGTCGCAGTATCCCACAATATAAACTGTTCTCCCAGCCACGTTTCTCCCACAAAACCTTTTGAACGGTAGCAATTTCCCCCGGTTACACCCCCGGGTTCCCAGGATGGATTGAAAATATCATAACCAGGATCGGGGAGTTCAAAATAGGATGAAATCGTATCACAGGGTACAGCCTCGAACTTGTTTGCCAGGTATGCTTCCAGGAAAGCAGGTTCAACTGTGAAGCGCAGGTAAATCCTGTGCCCCTGCCAAGTGTCCCCTGTCCCTTCCAGATTGGTAACCTGTGCGGGCACCGGCGATTGAATGAGTGCTTCAAACATCTGCTCGGGTGTATTGCCAGAAGTTGGTCCTGCTGACGGGGGAAAATTGCAGCTCGTCAAAGCCACAATCAGCGCAAGATAACTGAACGCCAGAGTATTTTTATCGCGAAATAGCTTCATTACAGAGAACATCCTTTCACATTCCTTGCGGACTGCCTAACGGTTTGCACATCAGCCGCACGCGGAGCGGGCAAAGCGTGTCGGCTGCAACTCCTCCTGGCTGGCGGGGCCAGCCTTCCAACCGAACGAACGTACAGGGCACACGTTCTTAGCAAACGCTTGTTGGGCGGATATTCCCTTCACTAGTCTGTATGCGGTGTAATGCAGCACCACACCGCTTTATGCGATCCCGGTGCCGCCAATGGCAAAATGCGCTCTACGCAGCAGCGCCACGAAGTACGCCTGATCCTCTGGCCGGGCGAAGCTTACTATCAGCTCCTCAGGCTTGCCTTGCCTTTGCCTGTGCACGAAGCGGACAGCCCAGCGGTCTTTAAATCCCAGAACCTTGCCCGGCTCGACGAACACCACGTTCATCGAGTCTAGCGTCAAGCCCCAATGAGTGTCGCTTACCTTGATACCGCCGTACCAATAGACGCAGTGAACGTAGACCATCACCTGCCGGTCCTCTAGAGGGATGATGTTGGCGACTGCCTTTGTGAACTTACGCCATCCTCTTCCAACCTCAATGGTGGGCTGGACCCTCTTGAGTCTTTGGAGCCGTCCCGTGACCTGCACTCCCTGTCTTACGCCTCCCTGCTGTGTCACCCCGCCGGGCTGGGCAGGTGCTGCTACGAATACCACGCTGGGGAAGGCCAAGATCACGAGACTGACTAGGCCCGCAGCGACAAAGACCGCGACCAGAATGTCCGCAGTCAACGCGCCCGACGGACGCGCGCTCTCCCGTATGTAGATGTCTGGCGTGATCCTGAATCCCATGTCAGCGAAGCGTTCAACATCGTTTGCAATGGCCATGTAGAGATCGGGAGACGTGGGGAATGCTGTTATCCCGGTGAGTGAGATAGGGCCGTCCACTCGCCTGTTCAGGTTCATATGATCGGCCTTGATCAGCACAGCGTAACCCTCGTCCACATCGAATAGATAGTAGTACTCGGCTATCTTGATTCCGTAGATTGTCTCTTTGTAGCCAAACTCGTACATAGCGTAGCCCTCAACAGCCACATAACGCGGGCGACCCACCTCTCCGTCCACGATCTGGGCCAATGTCACAGCCTGTGGTGCGGACGGGTTCAACCGCGCTGTGCTAAGCTCGTTCGTGGACCACGCAAGTCCTACGAAAGCTCCCATAATGCCGAGCACCGCTACTCTCTTCAGACTCCCAATACGACCCTTCCAGCGTAGCCATGTATTTTCCATTGACGTGCCTCTTGGTTGTGTCTCAGCTTCTTCCACACAGCTCGACTACACAATCCAGAGAGTCGCTCCAGTCGCCGCCCAACGGCTTGCCGCTCAGCCGCGCCGCCGAGGGCGGCGTCGGCTGGAACTCCCCCTACCCGGCGGGTATCTCCCCACCGGAGAAACCTGCCTCGTCACTGGCACACGTAGCAACCTGCGGTGTCATACCAGCTCCTGCGCCAAAAGCAAAACCAACTCTCCCGCTGGTGACTTGAGCCCGCGCGGCAACCTGGCCCATTCCCTGTGAGTTCACCACTGGAAATCCGGGCCGCCATCCGCCGCCCCCCCTTTCTCGCCGATGCCACGCTCATCGCTCTGTTTACTCCAACCTGGCTAGAGCGGCACTCTCTTAGAATGCGCCGGTTAGCCCGCCGTTTTGTCCATTGCGGACTTTCCACTGTGGACACGGTCATACTCCCAAATTGCCAGATCCACTTCCTGCACAGGCCATCCTAACTCAACCGCCAGGCGTTTTACCTCACGAAGGTATCGTTTGTAGTCAGAAATCGAGAAGGTTGTCTTCTCTTTACCGAAGATCTGTCTCCATCCACGAAAATCAATCACGGCGTATTTTTCAGGAAACACCAGCGCAAGAATCGCCGACGCTACAGGTACGCCCACGCCGCGCATACAACACAAAAGGCCTAACTGCAACTCGATTTCATAATCTTCGTCGGGATGAGTGATAGAAAGTGCTGCACGTGTGACCGTTTGAATGACATCTTCCGTATTGGCTTTCCGTCTTTCTTCCTGTCTCCTGTATTGACCACGTAGTTTCCAACGCAAAATCTCTTCTAACTCTTCAGATGTCAAATATAGCGGATGACGTTCCCTCCGCAACTGTGCCAATCTGGCTTTGAGGCTCTCGGTGAGATCATAATCGTCGCTTGAAGTCCTGTATGGAATGAGTTGGGTTGCTTTAATCATCGCTCATCCTTACCGATGCCCAGGCGTGGGCAGGCGGGCTAACGACATCAAGCTGAGCCGCTGCCCGAGCGGTCAGCTCCGGCGAGTGGTCAGGCGCACACACTGGATAACGCCGTTTCACCCCCCCGCGTTCCTTGCACATCACGAATGGCCAACAACCCAATTCTCCGTGATAATTGCTGGCTCGCAGCCTGCGCCGCGCGGCGGTGTCTTGCTGACACTGCTGCTCCATCCACTTCCAGGACGACATTGAGTTCTTTCCCATCCTGGCAGCGCAGCCGGATGAGCTAGTTTAGGGCGATATTCGTGCCGCGTGCCCTGAGCAAGGCAAGAAGAAACCACAGGATGGCGTCTCAATACCTTCATGTCTCTAGATAGGCTTTGAGCAGAGCTCTGAACAATTTACCGTGGTGCGGCACCTTCAAATGCAACAACTCATGGACGATGACATCACGGCGGAACTCGGCTGGCTGGCGCAGCAAGTCCGTGTCGAAGGTAACCCGCCCCCGCGAGGAGCAACTCGCCCACTTGCGTTTCATCGGACGGATACGGATCTCGCGCGGGCTCACCCCAATGCGCTGCGCCCAGGTCTCGACCTCGGAGCGGAACAGGTCCACAGGCACGGCCTGCTCCAACGGTTGCCACTCCGGAACACCAGTTTTTTTCATTCAGCAGCCCTCCGCAGCAGGTTCAGCACAGCATCAGCCCAGGCGACCACCTCTTGAACGCCGATATCTTGCAAAGCCTTGTACAGCCGGATGCGCAGCCCTCCTTCTTGTCTCTGGTTGCCAATCCAGTGTGGAAACTCTGCGAAGGCAGTTTCCATTGCTTGCGCAACCTGCTTTGCACTTTCGGGAGCGACCTCGCGCATGCGCAACCACCATTCCACAGCGAAGGCCTGCGTCGCGTAGGGGCGATGGGTCAAATCGCCCATGTTGCGACGTTCCTCCTCGGCATTCCGCAGTTGCTGCACCAACTCGTTCAAT
>JAOAAG010000393.1 GCA_026418995.1 Anaerolineae bacterium | reverse complement strand
GCAGGTAAGATGGCGGGCGAGGTGATGAAGCAACTGCTGCCAGGAGGCGGCAAGGTGGGCATCGGCCGGGGCTCCGACACGGCGCTGAACGCCCTCCAGCGCACCCAGGGCTTCCTGGATGCCATCGCTGGCACCAAGATACAGGCGCTGGAGCCGGTGAACGACAAGGAGGATGCGGCCCGGGCGCTGGAGCTGGCCAACTCGGTGCTCTCCGCCAACCCCGATCTGGCTGGAGCCTTTGGCGTGTATGCCTACAACGGCCCGGCCTGGGCGACGGCCATCAAGGAGGCGGGTAAGGCGGGCAAGATCAAGCTGGTCTGCTTCGATGCCACCACCGACATTATCAACGGCATCAAGGAAGGGGTGATAGACGCCACGGTGGCCCAGCGCGAGTACGACATGGGCTACAAGTCGGTGCAGCTCATCTACCTCATTGCGACGAAGGGGAAGGACGCGGCCTTCGCCGAGATGGGGGTGAAGAATGGGGTGATTGACACCGGCGTGGATATCATCACCGCGAAGACCTTGAAGGATTACGAGGCCTCGCTGAATGCCCGCGGCATCCCTCACGACTGGACCACCGAGGGCTGGGAGCCGCCCAAGTAAACACTCTGGACCGACGAGTCGGTTGGCGGGAGGCTAGGAGCCTCCCGCCAATGTTTACCTGTTACCCTCCCGGCGCCTGCTGAACATAGGGGACAGGTCTCTCCCCCAAAGACCTTTCGGCCTGAAAAACAAGCCCGGCCTCCAGCAGGGAGGTCGGGCAGGGCAACACTCTCTGATAGGAAACGAGGTCCTGGACTTACCCGCAGTCAGGACCGTTCCTAGTCAATCGCCTCCTGTCGCTTCACTTCTGCCAGTACAGCATCGCTCAGGGCCGGGATAGCCGCCTCAACCTCCTGGCTTAGCCCCTCTCTCCACCCCATATCGGCCGGCTGCACGCCAAAGACCACGATCTCCGGCAGTCTGCGGCCCAGCGCCTGGGCCAGCGACAATACCTCCCCCAGCCCGGCTCTGTGAGAGGAGAAGCCATTCTCCTGGAATTTAACCTCGCCCGCTGTGAAGCGCACAAACTTCCCCGGCTCCAATCCTAGCTTCGCAGCATCAACGATGATGACGCGTTCCCACTTTTCCAGCTCATCCAGCAAGTCCAGGCCAGCGTTACCTCCCTCAATGGCTACCACGCCTTCCGGGAGTCCCCGGCGGCGCAGTTCCTCCACCACACGCAGGCCGACACCGTCATCGCCGCGCAGGGGATTGCCCAATCCGATGATGGCTGTGCGCATCGCGTCAGCGAGTCACACGAACTCCACCCTAAGAAAGTGGGTCGAGCATGAGATACATGGGTCGTAGGCCCGCACCAGCATCTCCAGTAGCAGCCGCACCTCCTCCTGAGGACGGTCGAGAATAAGGGGCAAGAAAGCCTGCAAATCAGCGTTCAGATTGGCCAGGTTCTGATTGGTGGGGATGATACAGTTAGCCTCCACGCAGATACCCTTCTCGTCGTAGACGTAGTGATGAAAGAGGGTACCACGCGGCACGTCACAGGCGCCCACACCCTCGCCACCGCCGTTGAGCTGCACCGCCGCCGGTTTCTCCTGCTGAATACCCCGCGTGAGCAGTTGGTCTATCAGTTCAATGCTATCCTCGAGGGAGTGCACCATCTCGACCACCTGAGCGGCGGTGTTCATAAAGGTATTGGTAACCGGCGGTTTCATGCCCAATTTAGCGGCGGCCTCTTTGGCACGCGGGTGGAGTTGATCGTAGTTGTTGTTGAAGCGGGCGAGGGCGCCAACCATATAGGAATCGCGATGGTGCCTGGTCCACTTGGCCGTGGAGAAAGGCACACACCACTCGTTAGTAACCTTACGGTAGTCTTCGATCGGGTAGGTGAAGCCGTCGGAGGAGCGGATCACGCCGTCAATGAAAGCGTATTCCTCCTCCTTCTTGAGGCAGATGTACTCCGTCTCCCGCTCGAACTGGGGCCACGGCAGGGTGGCAAACAGCGCCACAGTCGCGTCCATGTCCGCCCGTGCCTCCTCCAGCCGGGCTTTCATCTCGCGCAACCCGGCCTCGCCCGGCAGGTAAGTGAACCCGCCCACGGTCATAGTGATGGGATGGGTATGGCGGCCGGCCACCAGGGCGCACAGATCGCCGGCCAGCTTCTTCATCCTCAGTGCTCGCAGCACGACCTCGGTATGGGTCTTGGCCAGTGGGATAACCGAGTGAACGCCGAAAAAGTCGGGCGCGACCAGATAGTAGGTGTGCAGGACATGGCTATCCATGATCTCGCCGTGGAAGAGTAATTTGCGCAGCAGCACCGTCTGCTCAGACAGCTCCACTCCCAATGCCTTCTCAGTCGCACGCAGACTGGCGGTGGAATGGCCTACACTGCATATGCCGCAGATGCGGGAGGCGATGTGGTTGATGTCGTGG
>JAOAAG010000390.1 GCA_026418995.1 Anaerolineae bacterium | reverse complement strand
CGGAAGCCCCGACCCGGCCATCCCCGCTGATAATTTCTCGGTGCGCTGGACACGCACGCTCGGGTTCAATGCCGGCACCTACCGCTTCCTCTCCAGCACCGACGACGGCGTGCGGATATGGGTGGATGGCCGCCTGGTGGTGGATGCCTGGAAAGACATGAGCCTGCCCAACACCCACTCCGGCGAGCTTTACCTCGCCGCCGGGCAACATACCATTGTTGTGGAGTACTACGAGCGCGGCGGCGAAGCCAGCGCGCACGTCTGGTGGCAGTTGCGGGAGCCGTTCACCGCCTGGCACGGCGAGTATTTCGACAACCTTAACCTCGTCGGCGGGCCAGCACTGGAGCGGGACGATGCTGAGATCAACTTCGACTGGGGCGTCGGCGCGCCGGTGGACTGGATGCCGGATGACAACTTCTCGGTACGCTGGACACGCACGCTCGACTTCACCCCGGGCTATTACCGCTTCGTCGTTCAGTCCGATGATGGTTTCCGGTTGTGGCTGGACCATTCCATCATCATAGACCAGTGGCGCGATATGGATTACGAGCTGCACTACCTGGATGGGACCTACCTGCAGGGGAAACACACTATCAAGCTGGAATATTACGAACGCAACGGCTCCGCACGTATCCGGTTCTGGATAGAAAAAGGCACGAGCGGCAACAACCCGCCTTCCTTTGTAGCTACTCCCGCCCCCACCCCTCAACAGGTCACTGGTGTCCCGTGGGAGGCAGCTTATTTCGCCAACACCGATTTAAGCGGCGCACCAGTGCTTGCGCGTCAGGAAGCGAAACTGGATCATAACTGGGGACTGAAGTCGCCCGCGGAGGGAGTGCCCGCCGATTACTTCTCCGCCCGCTGGGTACAGTCGTCCTACTTCGACGGTGGACTCTACCGCTTCACGACCTACACGGACGACGGAGTCCGTCTGTGGGTGGATGGCCAGTTGCTGATTGACTCGTGGCGGCCGATGCGAGGCTATCGCAGCGCCACGGTCCAGCTCACTCCCGGTACCCACGAGATCAGGATGGAATACTACGAGCGGACAGGCGCCGCACTGGCACGACTGACCTGGCGGCGCATCAGGTGACAGCCACTTTGGAAGTGACCGTCCCCCAGAGAGGGGAGATTGAGGCGATGAGGGTTCTACTTTCCGGCAACGAAGCCATCGCGCTGGGGGCGTGGGAAGCTGGCGTGAGCTACGCCGCAGCCTACCCCGGCACCCCCAGCACGGAGATTTTGCCTGCGCTGGCAAGTTACGAAGGCGTGCGGGCGGAATGGGCAGCTAACGAGAAAGTCGCGCTGGATGCCGCTGCTGGCGCCTCCTTCGCGGGGGCACGTGCGCTGGCGGCAATGAAACACGTCGGTGTGAACGTCGCCGCCGACAGCCTGATGTCGCTCTCATACACCGGCGTTGGAGGTGGGCTAGTTCTGGTCACCGCCGACGATCCCTCCCTTTTCAGTTCACAGAATGAGCAGGATAACCGTCAATATGCGCGCTTTGCCAAAATCCCCTGCCTGGAGCCGTCCGACAGCGCAGAGGCTCGCCTGTTCACCAGGCTCGCCTTCGACCTGAGTGAGCAGTTCGACACACCGGTATTGCTCCGCTCCACCACGCGCCTTTCTCACTCCAAAAGCGCGGTCGAGGTAAGCGAACCACCTGTGCGCTACCGTGAACCTGCCCCGCTCCCGCCCTTTGAGCGCAAGCCGCACAAGTACGTCGTGCTCCCTGCCCGCGCCCGGCTGCGCCACCTGGCCGTGGAGGCACGCCTGCGCGACCTGGCTAACTATGCCGAAGATTGCCCCTTTAACCGTATTGTCTGGGGCGATAGGCGCCTCGGTATCATCACCGCCGGGGTGGCCTACCAATATGCCAGAGAAGTCTTCGCTGGTTTCTCTTTTCTCAAGCTGGGGATGACCTACCCGCTGCCGGTCAGCGCCATCCGCGCTTTCGCCGCCGCCGTGGAGAAGCTGGTTATCGTGGAGGAGCTGGACCCGTTCATCGAGGAACAGGTGCGGGCGCTGGGGCTCGAGGCCATCGGCAAGGAGTTTTTCCCGCTCACCTGGGAGTTCAGTACAGGTATCGTGCGTGAGAGCGCTTTGAAGGCTGGGCTACCGGTAGCCCCACCGCCTCCCGCTGCCCCACTCCCTTCTGTAACTCTGCCTCCTCGCCCGCCCGTCCTTTGCCCTGGCTGTCCCCACCGCTCCGTCTACTTTAACTTGCGCAAGCTACGCCTGTTGGTCTCAGGGGACATCGGCTGTTACAGCATCGGCGCACTTCCTCCATTCGAGGAAATGGACATGCTGATCTCGATGGGAGCCAGCATCGGTATGGCGCACGGAGCCAGACAGGCCGGCTGTCCGGACAAGATCGTTGCCACTATTGGCGATTCCACTTTTTTCCACGCAGGTCTGCCGGCGCTGGCCAATGTCGTCTATAACCGGGGAGCGGTCTGTACGATGATCCTGAATAACGGCACCACGGCAATGACCGGTGGTCAGGGCAATCCCGCTACCGGGGTCAGGCTCCAGGAGGCCCCAGGCGAGGCGATTGACATTCCCGCCGTGGTGCGCGCGCTAGGGGTCAGGCACGTATGGGAGGTGGATGCGCTGGACGTTAAGGGGGTCGAACAGGCGCTCCGCGAGGCCATTGCCATAGATGAGCAACCCACCGCGATTGTGGTCAACGGCTGCTGTGTCTTCAATCCGCAGTTTCGGCGCGGGCCGGCCGTCACGGTGGATCCGCAGGTATGCAACGGCTGCGGCTTCTGCTTCCGTGCAGGGTGCCCGGCCATCCTGAAATCCGATGAGCTGGGTGAGAAAACGAAGCGCCCCAAGGCCTACATTGACCCGTTGCTCTGTACCGGGTGCACAGTCTGTCTGCAGGTGTGCCCACGCAAGGCGATAGTTAGATAAACCGTTCACTACCACGTTGTGTCTGAAGCAGTGCCCAGAGGTATCTATCTATGACCTGCCCACAGATTGGAACATCACTTGCAGCCTTTTGAACCTGTGGGAGAGGAGGCCGAATCCTTAAGTCTGAGGAGGACCGAAAGTTGAAAACCACCCTGATTTATCCTGGCATTGCTGGCTATGGGTTTAACTCACTCAAGCACGGCATGGAAGCAGGATGGATCTCCCACGGCCTGGCTTCCCTCAGCGCTGCCGCTAAGGCCCAGGGCTTCGAGGTGGACTTGATTGACCTGCGGGCCCTGACCGGCTGGGAGCACTTCCGTGCCGTGCTGGCAGAGCGCGCTCCCGATGTCGTCGGCGTGACGATGATGAGCGTGGACTATAACCCTGCCCGCCGGGCCATCGCCATTGCTAAAGAGATTAATCCCGAGATCATTACCGTTATCGGGGGTCCTCACGTCACCATCGCCCTGGAAGATGCACTGCGCATTCCGCACGTTGATTACCTGATCACCGGCGAGGGAGAGATCACCTTTCCCAAACTGCTACGTCTTATCAGCGAGGGCCACCCGCCACCCTATCGAGTGTTGCGCGGCGAGACCCCTGATCTGGATGCGATCCCCTTCGCCGACCGGGAGCTATTCCTGGAGGAGTGGCGTAAGTGGGGATACGATCTGGACTCGCCAGAGGTTCCTTTCGTCGAGGAACTGCCTCCCCCGTTCGTCACCATCATCGCAGGACGCGGGTGTATCTACAACTGTGCCTTCTGCAAACCCGGCGAGGACTACCTGTTCGGCAAGCGCACTCGCCGCCGGAGCGTGGATAATGTCATCGCCGAACTGCATGAGCTGACCGAGCGCTATCATATCGCCTCATTTATGTTCCACGACGATTGCCTTACCGAGGACCGTGAATGGGTGATGGAATTTACCGAGCGCTACCGCCGCGAAGGCTTCACCCAACCTTTCTTCTGCCAGAGCCGGGCCGATATCATTGTAAAGAACGAGGATATGGTGGCTCGTATGGTAGAAGCGGGCCTACGCGGGTATTTCATTGGCTTTGAAAGCGGGAACGACCGGGTGCTTCGCTTTATTCGCAAAGGCACTACTGTGGAACAAAACCGTCAGGCCGCACGTATCTGCCGTAAGTACGGTATCTCCATCTGGGCCAATTACATGCTCGGACTGCCGACCGAGACCAAAGAGGAGGTTATGGACACAGTGCGGATGATGAAGGAGATTGATCCGGACTACTACAGCCCGGCTTTCTTCACGCCTCATCCCGGCACCGATCTTTACGATTACGTGGTCGAACACGGCCTGAGCCGCATCACTGACTATGACTCCTACCGGCGCAATCCCACCGAACCCAAGATCAAAGGCCAGGACTATGAGTTCCTCCGCCGCGCGATGCTGGAGAGCCAGCGCCGTAAACCGCTCAATTACCTTAAACGCTGGGCACGTCGCCAATGGAGGCGGGCACGTCGCATCACGCCGGCTAAAGTGGTGCGCAAGCTCCATGAGGTAGTGCGATGAGTCGAGTAACGGGCCAGCAGGATACACGGCCCTCACCCGACCTGCCCATAACAGAACTGGGACTTCCCACACGCATCCGCAACATCCTGCTCAGGGCAGGTTTCAGCTCTGTCGGGGACGTGCTGGCTGCGCTCAACCGTGGTGACGAGACGCTCACCAGCCTGGAGGGTTTTGGCTCGCGTTCTCTGGCTACTTTGAAAGCCTGCCTTCAGGAGCACGGCTTCCCTCTCCCCATCGAAGCCCCTCCCGCGCTCGACTCTCTGGCCATCGCGCTGGCAAGGGAATTACATGAACTGATTGCTATGGAGCGGGAAGAGGTAGCGGAGGAACAGGTGCTCCCACCCCCGCCACAGCCCGAGGCTGTATCTCCCTTAAGCCGGCCAGAGGTGACAGTTTCCACCTACCGCAAAGTCTTCCCCTTCCGGTACTTGCTTGTGGGACTCTCTGTTGTGGCGGTAGCGCTGATTCTCATTTCGTTATCTCTTCTGGGGAGGCTCGGGCCGGCCGGCTACGAGGTGCTCGACGCCACCCACAGCTCCGTCTCCCACCCCGACGGCGTCACCCTCCGCGTGGACGAAACCTTCACCGGTCGGCTGCGGGTGCGCCTCTCCTCCGTGCCCCGCCTGAACCTGCTCGAAGGCTCCGCCGGACGCGAGCTGCGCCGCGCGGTCGAGGCCCTCCCCACCCACCTGACGGTCAAAAGCCCGCTCTACCAATTCCGGGCACGCGGCAAAGCCACTCAGCCGGTGGTGATTGACGTGCTGGTGCCCAACGAGGCCGAGCCGTGGGAGACGCTTGACCTCTACACCTGGACCGGCCAGCGCTGGGAGTGGGTGGGCGGCGAGCTGCACACCGAGGAGGAAGGGCGGGAGTTCCTGCGCACCCACGTGGCGACGCTGCCAGCCAACGTCGTGGTGATGCAGACGGGCGCCCCCGCGCCGCGCATCTCGACAGCGTGGGAGGCAGGGGATTATGCGGTGGAGGCCGCCGGTGGAGTGGTGGACGAGGTCAACCCGCTGGGGCTGCTGCTGGGGCTGGACGGTGGCTTCACCGGCGACCCGAACAGCCTGCTCCAGCCGGTGGCCGGAGCAGCCTACGAGGTGCTGCCCCGGCTGCGCAACTGGGCGCCCGATGGGACAGTGAACCGGGGCCTTTTGCTGGATGTGCTGACGCTGTCGGAGGTCCAGGAAGCGCACATCGCCAACCTGGTGCAGTTGTGTCGCGAGCGTGGCTATGCCGGAGTGGAGCTGGACTACCGTGGGGTGGAAGCCCAGCAGCGGGAGGCGTACACCCGCTTTGTCGCCGCGCTGGCTGAGGCGCTACACGCCGAGGGGAAGCGGCTGAGCGTGGTTGTCGAGAGGCCCAGGCCGGTGGAAGGCGGTTGGGACACCGGCGGTTATGACTGGAGGGCACTGGGCGCGGTGGTGGACGCGCTGAAGGTGCCCTTCCCTGGCTCCCCGGAGGCCTACGAGGAGGGGGGAGAGGCCCAGCGGCTGCTGGCGTGGGCTGTCGGCCAGGTGAACCGCTACAAGCTGCATATGCTGGTCTCCTCGCTGAGCGT
>JAOAAG010000340.1 GCA_026418995.1 Anaerolineae bacterium | reverse complement strand
TCGCTCATAAAACGCTCCATTCAACTCAAACAACACAGCAAGGAACAGGATCAATCCTGCATCCTCAAACTTCTGCAGTAGACGGTGATGAGTACTGCCGTTGTAAGTGTACAACAGATGTTAAAAAAAAGCAAATCTGCGCTATACGCTGCCCATTGAACGCACTATCCATCTTTCACTACGCAGGACGTCAGGGGTATAAGGAAGCAGAACAACCTGACGTGTGCTTGCGATTCAACGCGTGTAAACCACGGTGTTTGACAACTTCAGGGGTATAGCGGTGTCTAGGATATGAGGCGCGCTATGCTGGCCAAGTGGCACTACAATGGCATGATGGTGGCACTATCGCGGCATCCCATTTTGTGAAAGATGGTATATAATTTGAAATGGCTGAAAACAAAACGACATTCGCACCAAAGCTGAAACGAGAACGGTGTCCTCTCGCCACCACGTAAAGGTCTGTTTCATCTGGAACCTGGGCCTCCTTACCCATATGAGTTCTGACAACAGACGAGAACTCAGGTTGAGCAGCGCAGCCAGTTCAGCACCGTCACCCCTTGGGGGAATTCAGGCCAGTACCACAATCTAGGGCTGTCATGCTGTCCGCTTTTGCTGTCTCACTTGAGCTGTTCGGTACACTCGCAATCATCATACAGACCAGAGTTCGGGGCGTCTTCCCCTAACCAGCCCCAGGATAATATGGGCGCGCCCTCGTATTAGATAACCATTATGGAGGAGAGAATAGCGATGAGTATCAAACCCCAAAACCCTAATGTACGCTGGAGAGAACATTTGCATACCGTGCTTGTGTTGACCATTCTGTTGACACTCCTGGGCTTGTCCACGTGGGTTGGCCTGGCCCGGCCTCTATCAGCAGCATCGGATCCCTGGGTCCTGTATTCCTATGAGACGGGCACACAAGGCTGGAGCGGCAGCATCATTAGCAACAACCCCGGCGGTACAGTGGCGATTACTACCACCCATGCTACTCATGGCTCCTGGGCGCTGCAGATCAACTCGCTCCCCGATCAGGGGCCCAATGACGATGGCGATGGTGGTTTCTTCTCGGTGCATCCCAATCCACCTTTGAACTTTACCGGTTATTCCACATTCAAGTTCGATGTACACGTGCCGGTCGCTGTGACGATTTTCGTGGCTTTCCAGACTGGCTCGTGGGCCTACTGGGTGCAATCACCGAATTATGAGCTGGGGCCGGGGAATCACACCATAGAAGTCGACCTCAATACAATTAGCAATGGCGGCCGGTTGGCTGGCGAGAGTCGGATTGACGCCATTCATATTTACTATGGCAGCGTAGGTACTTTCGTCCAGGACCACATCCGTCTGGAGGGTTATATCCCGCCGCCGACCAACACGCCACTTCCCACATTAGGGCCGACGGTCACGCCGCCGCCAACCTATTCTGGCCTGCATGTCATTGGCCCGAACCTTTACGACCACTGTGGTGAGAGAATCTTGCTGCGCGGCGTGAACAAGATGGTGATCTGGACCGATATCAACGGCAACAGTTTTCCCGAAATTGCCAAGACTGGCGCCAACTCAGTACGCATCGTCTGGTTGCCCACAGGCAGCCCGGCTCAACTTGATGCGGTGATCCAGCGTGCCATTGATAACGGCCTGATCCCTATGGTCGGGCTGTGGAACACCACCGGTGATTGGTCGCAGCTCGTCAAGGCGCTCGAATACTGGGTGCGCCCCGACGTGTTAGCCGTAGTTAAAAAGCATGAACGGTATCTGCTCGTCAACATTGGCAACGAGCCTGGCGACCAGGTCCCCGAAGCGGAGTTCAAGTCCACCTACGCCTACATCATTCGTCGTATGCGCCAGGAGGGTATTCGCACTCCCCTGGTGATTGACGCACCTGGGTGGGGGAAAGATATTGACATGCTGCAGGCCGCCGGGCCATACTTGCTGGCTATAGACCCTGATCATAACCTGATCTTTGACGTGCACACCTACTGGCCTTACAAGTGGGGCTGGACGGATGCCAGGGTGATGGAGGAATTCGCCGAGACGGCAGCTCTGGGCCTCCCGCTGGTGATCGGCGAATTTGCCAATGCGTGGGATAACGACGGTACGCCAGAGGATAAAATCCCTTATCAGTTGATTATGCGTGAGGCCTACCGTTACGGATTTGGCTACTACCCATGGGAGTGGGGTCCCGGCAATAACCCGCAGACCCATCTCGACATGACCCGTGATGGCACATACGATACATTGCACGGTTGGGGCCTGGAGGTCGCGATCACCGATCCGTTCAGCATCCTGAACACGTCCGACCGGCCGTACTCGATCCTGCATGGCGGCGCCTGCGAGTCGGGCACGGTGGTTTTGCCCCGGCTGACACCCCCCCCCTACAACGATAGTCCGACCGCCAAATTAGTAGCCCCGCCCTTCAACGCGATGCTTCCCGCTGGCAGTGACCTGGAGATGGAAGCAGAAGCGCGTGATTTCGACGGCACGATTAGCAAGGTCGAATTCTATGTCAATGATGTCCTGGCAGGCCAGGCCACAGCCGAGCCTTATACCTACACCGTGGCGTCACTCGCGACCGGTGAGTATTGGCTCAGGGCCAGGGCTGTAGATGACCTCGGGGCGACCGGTGACTCCGCTCCGGTGTATGTGATTGTTGGTATTCCGCCATTCTTCTCCGTCAACGACACGGTCACCGGAACAGGCGATTACCAGTTTGAGTACACCGGGGATTGGCGCATCGGCATCAAGAAAGGCCGCTTCCACGATGATGACCACTACTCTTTTACGGCTGGCGATTGCTTTACCTTCCGCTTTACCGGTACCCAGGTGCAGATGTACGTGGCGACCGCGCCCCATCATGGGATTGCTACAGTGCGTGTGGATGGCGGCGACCCGGTGGACGTTGATCTCTACAGCCCCACGGCGCAGGATAATGTGATGATCTGGCAGAGTGCTCGGCTGCCTCTGGCCAGCCATACGGTTCAGGTCTGTGTCAGCGGTCGCAGCAATCCGTCTGCCAGGGGCATTACGGTGTCCATTGACCGGATGTTCGTGACGAGCAAGGAACTTGTGTTCTTGCCACTGGTCCTCAGGAACGCCCGGCCCGTTGTAGTCACGCCGACGCCAACTGCCACACCGACGGTGACCCCAACTGCAACGCCCACCGTTGTACCGCCCGCCACGCGCACGCCCTATCCTACCCGTACACCCTCTCCCACGCCCACACCCGGCTGTGTCCCAGCGCCTGATGTGGTGGTCTATGACGATGCGACGACGTGGGAGAACTGGTCGTGGAATGCGTCGGCAAATTTTGCGTTCACCGGCGAGGTCTACTCGGGCACCCATGCGATCTCCGTGACTTACACAGGCGGCTGGGGCGGATTCTCGCTGCGTACGGCATCGCCGATCAACACCGCTGGCTATCAGTACATTTCTTTCTACGCCTACGGCGGCACTAACGGTACCCAATTGCGCTTCTATACAGAGGATAGGAACAATAGCCCCAGTGCCCACTACAATGTTGACATACCAGAGGGCAGGTG
>JAOAAG010000338.1 GCA_026418995.1 Anaerolineae bacterium | reverse complement strand
TCGCTCATAAAACGCTCCATTCAACTCAAACAACACAGCAAGGAACAGGATCAATCCTGCATCCTCAAACTTCTGCAGTAGACGGTGATGAGTACTGCCGTTGTAAGTGTACAACAGATGTTAAAAAAAAGCAAATCTGCGTATTCCTTCACGTAAAATATCACCGAAAGGGGTTCGTTCCCTCAAATGAAAACGTCACCGAAGCGGTTTCGTTCCCTCAAATGAAAAAGTTACTGAGGTGCTCTCGTTCCTTCAAATGAAAATGTCACTGATGTGGTATCATTCCCTCAAATGATAATCTCACTGGAGGGAGAAAGATGTCCACGGAAGACAAGATGAACATAGACGAAAAGAGGAAATATCTACGTACCATGCAGAAGCGCTATGTCAAAGCGGACAAGCGCACGAAGGGGGAATTGCTGGATGAGATGGAAGCAGTGACCGGATTGAACCGTAAGACCCTGATTCGCTTGATGGCGACCAGCCTGGAGCGCACGCCGCGGAGCAGGGAGCGGGGGAATAGTTATGGCCCGGAGGTGGATCGGGCGTTACGGGTCATCTACGAGAGCGCTGATGGCATTTGTGCTGAGCGTCTCACGTCCAACCTGGTGTGGTGGGCGGAACATCTGGCGGCGCACGGGGAGCTGGAGCTCACGCCGGAGTTACGGGAGCAGTTATCGCATCTCAGTGACTCCACCGTGGCCCGGCGTTTAGCAGAGCTCCAGCAGGATTGGCCACGCCTGCCCCATCCGGTACAGCCGAAACCGGGGCGACGCTACCCGGCGCACATCCCTATGCTGTGCCCGCCGCGGGATATCAGCGAGCCGGGTCATTTCGAGGTTGACCTGGTACACCACTATGGCCCGACGGCGGCTGGCGAATACGCTTACACCTTAGACGTTCAGTGACATTTTCTTTTGAAGGAACGAATCCCGTTCGGTGACATTATCATACGTGGCATTGGCCGATCCTACCTATCGGGGTATAATTACACCGCACCCTGGATAGGCTAGACTGCGCATATATGGAGTTGTTCTATGGCCAAACTGAGTAAACTCGCTATCAGCGGCAAGGGCGGTGTGGGCAAGACTACGCTCGCAGCGTTGCTGGCGCACATCTACGCCGAACAGGGCCGCAAGGTTATCGCCATTGATGCTGATCCTGCGGGAGGCCTGGCCGAGGCGTTGGGCCTGCCGCCGGAAGTGACGGCGCAGGTCACACCTATCGCCGAGATGGGCGACCTTATCTATGAGCGTACCGGGGCACGTCCAGGCACCGCTGGCGGCTTCTTTACTCTGAACCCACGCGTGGACGACATCCCGGAGCGTTTCAGCGCCCTTCATCGAGGTATCCGCTTCCTGCGCCTGGGCACTGTACGGGGTGGGGGCGCCGGCTGCATCTGCCCCGAAAGTGCGCTGCTCAAAGCACTGGTCACTCACCTGCTCCTCTACCGCGACGAGATGCTGATCCTCGATATGGAGGCCGGGGTTGAACATCTGGGCCGCGCCACGGCGCAGGCAGTGGACGCATTTCTGGTCGTCGTTGAGCCAGGCCAGCGCAGCATGAGCACGGCAGAGCGCGTGCGCCAACTGGCTGCCGAGATCGGCATAACGCGTGTGTACGCCGTCGGCAACAAGGTACGCGACGCATCCGACCGCCTGTTTATCCAGGCTCATAGCCCTGTGCCGGTGCTGGGCCATCTTTCCGCCAACCCCGAGCTGACCGAGGCCGATTTGCATGGGCAGGGCGTGTTCGATGCCGCTCCCCGCGCTGTCGCGGAAGCACGCGCCATCGCCGAAGCGCTGGAGAGGCTGGCAGAGGTTTGAGGATGGGCCCAAAACTGACTGTCGGTTATCAGCGCATCTGCGATTGCGAGCCGAATCGCCTGAATTGCCTGACGCCCAAAGAGTGGCTCAAATGCCAGTTAGGGGTATGGCAATTCAACTATGAAGGCCGGGACGTCCGAGACAAAAACGTGCACCCGGCGACATTCCCGATCGCTCTAGCTACACGAGTCATTAGCCTTTTCACTCATCGGGGAGAACTGGTATTGGACCCGTTTGTCGGAAGCGGAACAACCTTAGTAGCAGCTCGCGACTTGGAACGGAATGCGGTGGGATTTGACCTGAAGCCCGAATACATCCAGCTATGTCAGGAGCGGCTGGCTCAGACAACTCTGTGGGGGAATGCTCAGCAGATTGCCATCTGTGAAGACGCACGTAATATCCCGGCTTACCTGGAACCGGAGACGGTGTCATTGATATTTACCTCTCCCCCCTATGCGAACCTGCTGAACCGGCCACGCCTGAACAAAAGTCGTCGGCAGCGCAGAAATGAGCAGTTTATGCGTGTAGAGCAATATTCCCAGGACCCCAGAGACCTGGGTACTTTGGATGAAGAGGCCTATGCTCAGGCAATAGGGGAAATTTTTGCCGGACTGCTGCCACTTTTGCGCCCTCGAGCTCATTGCGTCATAAACGTGCCAGATATGTGGTGGGAGAATGAACGGATTACTCTCCATATCACAGTAGTAGAGGCACTACGCCGAGTGGGATACGAATTGAGAAATACCATCATTTGGGACCGCACGAATATTGTCAACCGCGTCGGCATCTTCGGATGGCCTTCCAACTACATCACGATGGGGACGACGTTTGAGTACCTTCTAGATTTCTGGAGGCCAGAATGACTTCCTATCAACCCTCCCTCCTGACCGTTAGGGAATTGGAGCCCGAGTACCTGGTGGAGGTCACCCAAAGCCCCTGGGACAATGTTTACTGGTTCGCTCGTATGTTGATCGCTTCCGACAAGTATGGAGGGGTGGGAAACGACCGGAAGACTATGGTGGAAATCACTTCTGCCATTCGCACTGTCCGGGATTCTTTGAGAAAAGAAAGCGAGGAGATAGTCGTTTCCGTGTTGACAGATACGATCCGCAATATCCTGATGAAACGCTGGGAAGGGACACGAAAGCAGGCGGCAGTTACAGCCCTCTGTGATGATCTATCCCGAAAGCTCCTGAGTCTCAAGGATTTCCAAGTGCTGGCCTTTACTTGCGAATGCGTCCTGATTCCCATCCTGGACTCTTTGAGCATGATTCCCAGTAGCGACCAGGCATTTGCGGAATCCATAGTCAAGGCGATGCTGAATTCCAGAGGGGAGGCCGCTCTCCCGACGATCATTAATTTGTGGGATGATATAGGCTCTTACGGAAGCATGGCCGCTGAACGAACACAAATCGTTCAGAAGTTTGGCCTACTTCGGGATCATGTGAGAGCTCTTGGGGTCACTGCATTTGAGGAAAACTTAATATTGACAGCATTCTGCCAGGAATTTGAACGTCGGGTGGCACAGAAGCGCAAGGGAAGAGCCGGCAGAGGGGTTGAGAGCGTGACCTCATTGATTCTTGAGCATTTCGGATTCACCCGTGTCAGCGAAGGGCCAGAACATTTCACCACCGGATTGGAAATAGACCGATGGATTAAGTGTAAAGACGGGTGGTACATCGGCATCTCGTGCAAACGGACACTCCGGGAACGCTGGAAACAGGCCTATACAACCGACCTGGACTTACTCAATCGCCATAAGATTAAAGCCCTCTGGCACGTGATCACTTTCGACCGCGACCTTTCCGACGATAAGATCGCGGAAATGGGCAGTTATCGGGCACGCCTCTACCTGGCAGATGAAAGCCCCCGCTATCTCTCTGCTGCGCGACATCCCGGTATGCAGGACTACGTGCGTCCCATCAGCCGTTTCGTCTCCGACCTGACAGCAGAAGTCGGATGATGCCGCTCCTGACCCCCAGGCCGAATAAGCCGAACTTGCGTATACATCTTCGCCCTATAAGCCGGATCACACTGGCCGTCCTGCTATCCGCTTTCATTCCCCAACTGCATATCAGTCTCCACGCTCAATCTCTCCCGCCCTCGGCTTTGGTTGAGGGCGTTGTGGGCCATCCACAGCAGTACAATCTGAGCTGCGAGGCCCGCTCTGCCACCGACCTGGCTGCCTTCTGGGGCGTGCTCTTCACCGAGGATGAGTTCCTCCAGCGCCTTCCTCGCTCGGACAATCCCCACCGTGGTTTCCTGGGCGATGTGAACATGCCGCCGGGGAGCATGCCGCCCCTCGGCTACGGGGTCTATGCCGGCCCGGTCGCTGCTACGCTGCGCAGTTTTGGCCTGCATGCACGTGCCCGCTTCGGCTGGAGCCTCGAGGAACTCAAGGCCGAGCTCGCCGCTGGACGCCCGGCTATCATCTGGGCCACCTATGATATGCGGCTGCCCGGCACAACGACGTGGACGTCGTCCGACGGCGAGACTTCCATCGTGGTACAATGGGAACACACCTTCATCGCCATCGGTTATGACGAAAATAACGTGTACCTGATAGACGCCTACGATGGCGCCGTCAAAAGTTTTCCCTACGAGGTCTTCCTCCCTGCCTGGGAGCAGTTGGGATCCATGGCCGTAACGGCGAAGGGGCGACTCTCACCATCCCAAAGAGTAGTAACTAATCTGGGCCGCGAGGGCCATCCCCGCCTTATCGGTGAACGCCCGGCAGGGGTGAATGGCAGAGCGGTCAGGAACGAAGGACTGTCCAGGCATAAACCTCCCCTGCAGTGACCCTATATGGAGGCAAGCTTTATGGATATTCCAGTCGCGTCTATCGTGGAACTGATCCGCAGGGCCTCCACGCTCCTCCCGCCAGACGTGGAGGCAGCGCTGCAGGCAGCCCGAGCGCGGGAGGAGCCGTCCTCGGCTGCGGCAGAGGCGCTGGATGCCATACTGGAGAACGTGGCGCTCTCGCGCGCTCTGTCGCGTCCGGTGTGCCAGGATACGGGCACGCCCATCTTTTACGTGCATCATCCGCCAGGGGTCAGTACGCGCTCGGTGCGTGCGTGCATTGAGGAAGCAGTCGCCGAGGCGACCCACCAGGCCTTCCTCAGGCCCAATGCAGTGGACGCCCTGAGCGGCCGCAACAGCGGGAACAACCTGGGGATAGGCTTTCCCGTCTTTCACTTCGAGGAGTGGGAGAACGAGTGGCTGGAAGTATCCCTGCTCCTGAAAGGCGGCGGTAGTGAGAACGTCAGTGCCCAGTACGAGCTACCCTATGCCCCGCTTCAGGCTGGCCGCGACCTGGAGGGGGTGCGTAGAGTGGTGCTGGAGGCGGTCCACAGGGCACAGGGGCAGGGATGTGCCCCGGGCATCCTGGGAATCGCTATAGGCGGTGACCGCAGCAGTGGCTATACATTTGCTAAGGCTCAGCTCCTGCGTCGGCTGGATGACCTGAACCCGCAGCCGGAACTGGCAGCCCTGGAGGAACGGTTGCTACACGAGTGCAATGAGCTGGGCATCGGGCCGATGGGCTTCGGGGGCAAAACGACGGTACTGGGCGTCAAGATCGGCGTCCTGCACCGTTTGCCCGCTTCTTACTTCGTCAGCGTTGCATACATGTGCTGGGCCTGTCGGAGGGCATGCCTGACGCTCCGCGATGGACAGGCGATCTTTGCATAGATAGCGAGGTCACTATGGCACCTGTGAGTCTAACCATCCCCTGTTCAGAGGAGGCCATCCGTGCGCTTCACGTAGGCGATACGGTTTCCCTCTCTGGCATCCTGGTCACCGGCCGGGACGCAGCGCACAAATACTTGTGTGAGCGCTTCATTCGGGCTACGACGATCCCCGAGAGCGAACGGCAATTTTATGATGAACTCAGACGTGTCCTGGACGGCGGGATGATTTACCATTGCGGGCCAGTAGTGCGTCGAGACGCCACGGGGAAGTGGGAATTCGTTGCTGCCGGCCCCACCACCTCCATCCGTGAAGAGCCTTACGAGGCCGAGGTGATCGCCCACTTCGGGCTACGGGGAGTGATCGGCAAGGGTGGGATGGGG
The DNA here is from genome assembly GCA_026418995.1 of Anaerolineae bacterium. Classification (GTDB taxonomy): domain Bacteria; phylum Chloroflexota; class Anaerolineae; order B4-G1; family B4-G1; genus JAOAAG01. The sequence goes on along the minus strand of JAOAAG010000338.1, from coordinate 11,079 downwards.
GAAAACACGCTGCGGGCCTGCCGCGAGTACGGCGCAGCTTACTTCCACGCGGTGGGTGGCGCCGCTACACTGATCGCTCATACGGTCAAAGAAGTCCTGAGCGTGTACAAGCTGGAGGAATTCGGTGTCCCGGAGGCCCTGTGGGTGATCCGGGTCGAGCATCTGCCCACCGTGGTCACCATGGATGCGCATGGTCGGAGCATCCACGACCAGGTAGAAGCACTGTCCAGAGCAGCACTGGGGAGGTTAACGTGTCAGAGAGCAAAGAGCTGATCCTTGTGACCAACGATGACGGTATCACCTCGCCGGGGTTGCGCGCCGCGGTGCGCGCAGCGGCAGTGCTGGGCGAGCCATTCGTGGTCGCCCCGCGACGCCAATGGTCGGGCGCGGGGCGGAGCATGCCCCCTGGCGTGGGCTGGGAGGTGCAGCCCTATCCTTTCGAGCTGGACGGGCGCGCGGTTACCGCCTATCAGATAGAGGGTACCCCTGCTATGGCAGTGGCACGCGCCCTGCTCGAACTTGTCCCACGGCCTCCTGCGCTCCTCATCTCGGGGGTTAACTACGGTGAGAACCTGGGGAGTGACGTAACGATCTCCGGCACGGTCGGGGCAGCGCTCCAGGGGGCGGTCCTGGGCCTCCCGGCTATGGCCGTCTCCCTGCAAACCCCCAAAGAGATGCACAATGCCCCGTCGGATGCCGTTGATTTCACCGCCGCCATCCACTTTACCTGTTTATTCGGCAGGCGGATACTGGACGGGCCGCTTCCCTTCGATGTGGACGTGCTCAAAATAGATCTTCCTGCTGATGCTACGCCAGGAACGCCGTGGCGGCTGACACGGCTTTCGCGCTATCCCTACTTCGTGCCTGTGCTGGCGCCGCCCGATCAGCAGGAGAGGCGCATCGCGGCGGACTACTCACCCGTAGCACAGATCGAGCGCACCGAGCGGGATTCCGACATCTACGCCCTGGCCGTGGATCGCGTCGTGTCCGTGACCCCTCTGAGCCTCGACCTCACCTCGCGTGCTGACATGAGCGAACTGGAGGTGGCATTACGTGGAGCGGGGCCGCTTCCGGGTCGGTGGTAACCACTCGCCACGGGCCTCAAACGATGCTATCTATCGGTGGCCTGGTGGTACGCTGTACAGGCGCACGTCACCACCGCGGCGGTAGGCCCTACTTTCCCGGCAGCACTTTACCGGGATTCAAGATATGATGCGGGTCCAGCGCCTCTTTGATGCGCCACTGTACCTCAAGTGAAAGCGGCCCCAACGCCTCCCGCATATAAGGCAGCTTCAGGATGCCGATGCCGTGCTCCCCACTCAGCGTGCCCCCCAGCTCCAGCGCGACCTGGAAAATCTCCTTCGCCATCAACTCCACTTTCTCCCACTGGGCCCGCTCGCGTCTATCGAACAGGATGTTGGGGTGCAGATTGCCGTCACCGGCGTGGCCGAAGATGACGATAGGCAGGCCATGACGCCGGCTTATCTCCCTGATGCGCCGGATCGCTTCCGGAATGGCGCTGCGCGGGACAGTGATGTCCTCTCCTAGCTTATTGGGGGCCCGGCGGGCCAGCGACGGGCTGACGCTGCGCCGCGCCTTCCACAGTTTGTTTCGCTCCTCCTCGGTGCGTGCTACCTCTACCCTGACTGCGCCGCTATCTCGACCAATCTCAGCAATGGTGTCAATCTCGCGTCCTACCGCCTGGGCATCGTTCCCATCGGCTTCGATGAGCAAGAGCGCTTCCACATCCCGGGGCAATCCCAGATGCATAGCCTCTTCTATGCACTCGATCGCGGTCTCGTCAAGCAGCTCGAGCGTCGCCGGCACCAGCCCCTGGGCAAGGATGGCGTTAATGGCACGCGCCGCATCCTCCAATGTGGGGAAGTGTGCTAACGCCGTGTTGGCAAATGAAGGTCTGGCAATCAGGCGCAGGGTGGCCTCGGTAATGATCCCCAGCACCCCCTCCGAGCCGACGAAAAGCTGAGTCAGGTTAAGGCCGGTGACGTTCTTGATAGCCTTGTTCCCTGTCTTCAAGACCTGCCCATCGGCCAGCACGACCGTCAGCCCCAGCACATAATCTCCCGTGACACCGTATTTGAGACAGCGCGGGCCGCCGGCATTACAGGCAATGTTGCCACCTATGGTGGACTGCTTGATGCTGGAGGGATCGGGTGGGTAGAACAGGCCCACCTTTTCCACCTCTTTTTGGAGATCGGCGGTCACCACGCCGGCCTCGACGGTGACGGTCATATTCTCTCGATCCAGTTCGAGGATACGGTTCATACGGGTCAACGCGAGGACGATTCCCCCCGCAGTGGGGATTGCTCCCCCGGCCAGCCCGCTGGCCATGCCCCGGGGCACAATGGGCACCCGGTGTTGTGCTGCCACGCGCACGACCGCCGCCACCTCTTCGGTGTCCCTGGGCAGCACGACCGCGTCCGGCAGGCTCTGCTCAAACGTGCCGTCGAAAGAGTAAGCGATGAGGTCCGTGGGAGAGGTCAGGACTCCGTCATCAGCGACGGCTTGTCGGAGTTGTGCAATTACCGTTTGGGATAGCATAGTCCAGAACTAAGGGGCATAACGGAAAGGATGACGTGCGCTAACCTTCTCATTGAGCAACTCCCCGACGGTTGGACGGCCCTCTATCGCCTTGCGAATAGCCTGCAGCGTGGCTTTGTAGTTGTTGAGCACTACACGCTTGGCGATGGAGGCAGCCGGATGGACGAAAGCGTTGACAATGAGCGCTATATCGTCAAGGAGTGCTTCGGGCAGGAATCCGTCAGTGATGCTGGCCTGGATGGCCATATTGATCCCCCCGGCGGCATGTTCGTACAGGAGGGCGCGCTGCCTGGGAGTACGGACGGTCACCGTGGGCACTAGCAGCGTGCGCGGCCGCTCGCTGATGATACGTAACCCGCGCTCCTCTCCCCATCCGGTTAATGCCCTGTCAATGGCCCTGCCGACCGGACCATCTTTCAGCCCCAAAAGCAGGTCCACGTGGGCCGTTTCGTGGAAGGGCGGGCCAGCGAACCCCTCTCCCACCAGCAGCGTCAGGTCCGACACGACACGAGGGGTCTGCGGGGTAGCAAAGACCGACGTTTCGACACGTCGCCCTCCCAGCTCATAGACGAGCGGCGCCTTCCTGATCTTGCCCAGCATTTCCAGTTGCACACGCAGCTCCTCATAGTCCTCGCGCCTGAAGCCATCGCCCGGCATAATGGGACGGCGCGAGTCACCGACCCCCAGCCCCATCATGCGCAGACCTTCTTTGACCGCCTGGGTAGAGCTACAGTTGACCACAATGCGCACCAGTTTCTGGACTTTCTGCTGCCATTCCTGCGCGGTAGCCAGGTCTCCCCTCAACGTGGCCTGGTAGACCTGTTGCCAGACATCGGGGATGAGATTGGCGCTGGCCAGGATGGCCCCATCTGCCCCGGCGGCCAGCGCGGCCTGCACCACCTCGTCGTGGCCGACGAAGATAGCTACGTGCCCCTTAACCTTCTCGAACAGGGCCTCCATAAACGGCATGTCGCCGGAGGAATCCTTGATGCCGATGACGTGATCGAAGTCGAGCGCCATGCCCTCCGCTGTCCACCAGCGGAAGTGTGTGCCTGCACACTGGGGGATGTTGTAGAGCACCAGCGGCAATCCTATCTCGTCTACGGCGCGAAAGTGGTCGTAAACCTCGTTGAAGGTCGGCTTGAGGTAGTACGGAGCCACCACCAGCGCCGCATCCGCACCAGCCTCCCTGGCCCACCGCGTCAAGGCCACCGTCTCGCGGGTGGACTTACAGCCAGTCCCGGCCACGACCGGTACGCGCCCGGCCACCTCATCCAGGCATATTTCGATCGCCCGTTGGCGCTCTTCCAGCGTCAGAGAGGAGAACTCGCCAGTCGTGCCGCAGGAGACCACGCCGTTCACGTGAGGGAGGACGAAGCGGATAAGCTCCCGATACGCCTGCTCGTCTATACGGTCATCGCGCGTGAAGGGCGTGACCAATGCCGGGAAGATGCCTTTGAACCAATCAACCTTGTATCCCATAGGACGCTCCCTATATATGGGCTGCGAACGCCTGGCCCAGCGCCTGAACCGCCGCCATGTAAGCGGAGCGATAAAGCGCGTGGCGATCCAGAGCCTGCGGGTGGACTGTCGCGAGCGCGATAATGACCTCACCGTCCACGGCCGACGGAGGAATGCGCCCCGCCTCCAGCGCCTCCACGACGGCACGCCCCAGCGCCGACTGGGTGGGCCCATAGATCATATTGGCCTGGCGCAGATTCTTCTGAGGGAGGGTAGGCAGGAGGAGGGTGGAGGGGCGTACCGTCAGTCCTGGCTCCAAAATGGCCGTTAACGCCTCACGTCCGCGCACCGGATAGGTCAACTGAAGCGCGTAGACCTCGCCCAGGAAGGTATCCTTGCCCCCGGCGATAAGATCAATCTGCACCCGGTTCAGCCCTTCGCCAGCGACCCCGCTCCCCACACGCATCCTCTGGGCAGCGATCAACTCTGGCGTCAGGCCCAACTCATGGAATCTCTCCACCAGCGGGCCGGCCGGGTAAGCGCAGGCGGTCTCTTCGGGCGGGATTTTGCCCAACTTCTCCAGCTCCAGTCTGATCTCGGCCTGAGTCTCGTGTATCAGCGCCCCGCCAACAGCCTTGAGGGGACGGCGTGGTGGGCCCATATCCAGCCCCATCATCCTGAGCGCCGCCTTCACCGCCACCCCTCCACCATAACGGCAAAAGATGCGGGAGAGCTTCTGTACCCTGCGCTGGAGAGCACGCGCCTCTGCAAGGCGGCCTGCGCGCACCAGTCGGATGATGTCCTGCCATATCTCCGGGTAGACCTGACCGCTGGCAAGGATTAATCCACTCACGCCGCCAGCCAGCGCCGGCAGCACGACTTCATCATGGCCCACGAGGATGTCTATCCGATCGCCCACATACTCCAGCAACTCCATCGTATAGGCCAGGTCACCGGAGGAGTCCTTTAGGCCGATCACATTCGGGAGGTCGGCCAGGTCCTCGACAACGGGGCGAGGCAGGTAAGCATCGGTTACCTGGGGGATGTTGTACAGGATGATGGGCAGCCCTCCCCGGGTAGCGAGCTCGTAGAAATGTTGATGGAGGCCTTTATCGGAGGGGCGCAGGAAGAAGGGGGTAACGACCAGAGCTGCCGAGGCGCCGGCAGAGGCGGCATCACGGGCCAGGGCCAGGGCCTCCTGCGTGGAGGAAGCCCCACAGCCGGCAATGACCGGTTTACCTCCTGCCTCCTCCACGGCGATTTCGACAAGTCGCCGCTGCTCCTGACGGGTAAGATAAGGAAACTCGCCTGTTGTGCCACTGGTGACCAGGCCGTCAACGTGGGGGAGCACGTGCCGGATCAGGCGGCGATAAGCGTCTTCGTCTATGTCCTCGGTTTTAGCGACAAAGGGCGTGACCAGGGGGGGAAAGAGACCCTGAAGCCATGCAGCTTTGACAGGCATAGGTTGATCTCCTGAACGGGCATTTGGGGGTAAAGTTAGCACAAAAGTAGCGAATTGGCAAGCGCTCAGGCCGCGGCTTTACGGTATCTTGACACTACGCCAGAAATATGATATGCTGTACGCCGAGCGTGGGGTTTCTCCTGAACCGGTCTGTATTACACTACCTTCCGCCGGTAACGGCTGTAGAATGACCCTCTTAGTGAGCCACCGTTCACACCCGGAAAGCCTGTTCACACCTCTACATGAGTTGTAGCCGCATCGCTTACCTGTATGTGAGACGGAGCTATGCCGGAAGGACCGTTGTTCCACAAAAACCGCAAAGAGCGTCAGGAGCGCCAGGGACCTTGTGTGCGCTGCAGTTTTTAAAGCACGGTGCAAACTATGATGAACCGCCCCTGGGGTCCTTTCCGCGCCCGATTGGGGTGCCCACCGCAAGGGGCAGCCCGGATAAAGGAAGGAGGATGAGAGGGAAGAATGGTTTGTCCGAACTAACATTCGGGCAAACAAGTTGTTGGGGCATTCTTATCTGACCGATTGCCGCTCTGTCGGCTCTGGAACGAACGCTCGCTTCCCCGGTGGCCGGAGACAGCACAGTGCGCCGAACCTTCTGTCCTGTGCCTGCTGGGGCAATTTAATACACACAAGGAGACTAATGGATACAAAATTATACGTAGGAAACCTCTCGTACTCGACCACGGAGGAGCAGTTGCGCGACCTGTTTTCTCAGGCCGGGACAGTGGTCTCGGTGGCGCTGATCAGTGACCGCGATACTGGCCGCTCAAGGGGATTCGCATTTGTGGAAATGCAGACCCAGGCAGAAGCGCAGAAAGCAATCAGCCTCTTTAACAACTACCAGCTCGACAATCGGACCCTGACCGTGAACATAGCCCGTCCCCGTAAGGAAAGTGGCTACGGCGCCAGTGATAGGGGTGGAGGATACGAACGGAGCCGGGGTCCGCGAGACCGGCGCGGCGGCTCACGCCGGTACTGATACCCACTCCCAGCCGCCGGGGCGCAGCCGGAGGTTTCACTGGCTACCCCGGCGGCGCAGTTTGTGCCTGAACCGTATTAACCCACCAACCACCTGGAGAAAGGAGAGCTATGGCGAGGCCGATCACACTCTTCACAGGTCAATGGGCTGACCTTCCGCTCGAGACTATGGCACAGAAAGCCAGCCTCTGGGGCTTCGATGGCCTGGAGTTGGCCTGCTGGGGCGACCACTTCGAGGTGGACAAGGCCCTCGAGGACGATGCCTACGTAAGGGCCAAACGTGACCTGCTGGAAAAGTACGGTCTCAAGTGCTTTGCCATCAGTGCTCACCTGGTCGGGCAATGTGTGGCCGACGACCCGATTGACGAGCGCCACCAGCGCATCCTGCCGCCACGTTTGTGGGGCGATGGCGACCCGGAGGGAGTGCGCCAACGTTGTGCCGAGGAGATGAAACATACGGCCAGAGCGGCACGGTTATTTGGCGTGAGTGTTGTCAACGGCTTCACCGGCAGCAGCGTGTGGCATAAACTCTACTTCTTCCCGCCCACCAGCCAGGCCGACATTGATAAGGGATACCGGGACTTCGCTGAGCGCTGGCTGCCCATCCTGGAGGTCTTTAAGGCCGAAGGCGTGCGTTTTGCCCTGGAGGTGCATCCGACCGAGATCGCCTACGATATCATCACGGCGCGCCGTGCGCTGGATGCGGTGGGTAACCATCCGAACTTCGGGTTCAATCTTGACCCCAGCCATTTCGTTCACCAGTTCATCAATCCCGTCTTCTTCATCGAGGAGTTTCCCGATCGTATCTTCCACGTGCACGTCAAAGATACGCGGGTGCAGCTCAACGGCCGTAACAGCATCCTCTCCTCTCATCTCGACTTCGGCGACCCCCGCCGGGGCTGGGACTTTGTCTCGCCGGGGCGCGGCGATGTCAAGTGGGACCACCTCATCCGCGCCCTGAACCGCATCGGCTACCAGGGGCCGCTCTCCATCGAGTGGGAGGATAGTGGCATGGACCGCGAGTGGGGTGCGCAGGAGGCGCTGAGGATGATCCGCGCGCAGGATTTCACCCCCTCGGCGGTGGCATTCGACGCCGCGTTTGCCAGCGCATAAAGGGACAAGCATCCTGCATCTCTGAGATAATAACAGGAGGAACCGGATGAGCGAACAGACCTTTACCTCGATGGCCGCAGCCAGAGCGCAGGGCGCCATTCCAGAAATTGGCGTGGGTATGCTCGGATACGCCTTCATGGGCAAGGCCCATACCAATGCCTACAAGAAAATCCCTTACCTCGTCTACCCGCCGCCAGCGATGCCGCGCCTGGTCGCTATCTGCGGGCGGAACGAGGAGGCCGTGGCCGAGGCGGCCCGCCGCTACGGCTACGAAACCTACTACACCGACTGGCGGGCTATGCTGGAAGATGAACGCGTCCAGCTCTTTGACAACGGCGGCCCCAATGATGCCCATGCGGAGCCGTGCATCCTGGCAGCCCAGGCCGGTAAGCACATCTTGTGCGAGAAACCCCTGGCCCGCACTGCCGAAGAGGCGCGCCAGATGCTCGATGCGGTCAACCAGGCCGGTGTCAAACATATGGTCGCTTTCAACTACCGCTTTGTCCCGGCTGTTCGCCAGGCCCGCGCCCTGATCGAGAGCGGTGCACTGGGGCGTATCTATCACTTCCGCGCCATTTATCCGCAGGAGTGGATCATGCCCCATTACAATACCCCGCTCATCTGGCGTCTCCAGAAACGGCATGCCGGCAGCGGTGCGTTGGGCGACTTGGGCGCACATCTCATAGACCTGGCTCGCTTCCTGGTCGGCGAGATCAAGAGCGTGAGCGCGATGACACGCACCTTCATTACTGAGCGGCCACTTCCCGATGGGAGCGGTATGGGCAGCGTGGACGTGGACGATGCCTTTGCCGCAGTTGTCGAGTTCGAGAACGGCGCCCTGGGCACGCTCGAAGCGACCCGCTTTGCCGCCGGCTCCAAAAACCGCCAGAGCTGGGAGGTGAACGGCGAGAAAGGCTCTATGCGCTTCAACCTGGAGCGCCTCAACGAGCTGGAGGTATTCTGGGTAGGCGAGACCCCCAGGGAGACGCAGGGTTTCCACAACGTGCTGGTGACCGAGGGCTACCATCCCTGGCTGGAGCACTGGTGGCCTCACGGCCATATCATCGGCTGGGAGCACACCTTCGTCCACGAGATTGCCCATCTGCTGGATTGCATTGTTAACGACCGTGACGTGGCCCCTTATGGGGCTACGTTTGAGGATGGTTACCGTGTCGCGGCCGTGTGCGATGCGATCCTGGAATCCGCTGCGACCAGGAGGCAGGTGGATGTGCAATATTAGGCCGGCCGGCGCGAGATGACAACTTCTCCTATCCGGCTGTGTGCCGCTCTAGCGTTGCTGGTGTGCATCGGAGCCTGTGTGCCGGGCGATGGGCCCGGCACCTCCCATACTGTCACCCTGATCGCCGACGGCACAACACGTGTGCTCACCACCGAGGCGCTTACCGTGCGCGATCTGCTGACCGAAGCAGGCATCGCGCTCGACGAGGACGACCGCGTCTCCCCGGTTGAGCCCACCCTGCTCGAAGACGGGATGACAGTGCGTGTCACGCGCGTCGAAGTGCGCACCCAGACTGAGCAGCGGGAAATACCCTTCAGCAGGCAGACGATGCGCGATGCCTCCATCCCCGCTGGCGAGACCCGGCTCCTGGAGCCAGGCCTCTCCGGCCTTGAGGAATTGGTCTACCTGATCACTCTGGAGGACGGGGTGGAGGTCGAGCGCCGTCTGGTGCGCCAGGTCACGCTGCGGGAACCACGAGCAGAGGTGGTACTCGTGGGGGTGCAGGCAGAACAGAAGCCGGTGCCCATCACTGGCACGATAGCCTATGTGGGCAACCGGAACGCCTGGGTCATCCAGACCGTCAGCCCCAACCGGCGGCGCTTAACACACAGCGGGGACCTGGACCTCAGAGTATTCACCCTCTCGCCCGATGGATCACACCTGCTCTTCACCCGTGTCCCGACCGAGACCGGCCCGGGACTGCCCCTGAACACGCTCTGGCTGATCGCCACCACGACCGCTGATGCGCAGCCCGTCCCGCTCAAGCTCACGAATATCCTGTGGGCCGATTGGGACCCCCGCTGTCGGCCCACCTCCCCGAACGAGAGTTGCCGTATCGCTTATTCCACCGGCGTCACGGTTGAGGGGAGCCCCGGCTGGCGGGCGGAGAACGATCTGTGGACGGCCAGGGTGCGCCTGCGCGACGGTCGCCTCTCCGACCAGAGGCGCTTTGTGGAGCCGAGCGCAGGCGGCTCGTATGGCTGGTGGGGCACGACTTACGCCTGGTCCCCGGACGGCCGGAGCCTGGCCTATGCCCGCGCTGATGCCGTCGGCCTGGTACGCCTCTCTGATGGCCGGCAGACCACGCTGGCGAGCTTCACCCCTTTCCGCACTTACGCGCCATGGGTATGGGTGCCTTCGCTGTCCTGGTCACCGGAGGGGAACTTCATCGTGACCACGCTCCACGGTCCATCCCCTGCCGGCGGTGCGCCGGAGGATAGCCCAGTATTCGATGTCTGGGCGCTCGCTGCCAACGGCGCGTTCACCGCCGAACTCGTCAGCGAAGCCGGGATGTGGGCCGCCCCCACCTTCGCACCAGAGGGAGAGCTGATCGCATTTGGCTATGCGCGCAGTCCCTACGCCAGCCAGACCAGTGGTTACGATATCTACCTGATGGACCGTGACGGCTCCGATCGCAGGCCGCTCTTCCCACCCGAAGGCGAGCTTGGCCTGAACTACCCGGCGTTCACCTGGGGGCCCGGAGGCGATCGTTTGCTTCTGGTTTACCAGGGCAACCTCTACCTTGTCACTACAGATGGCACGGCACAGCGTTTAACCGATGAGGGCAACGTGGCGGCGGTACGCTGGAGGTGGTGAGGTGCATTGGCCTCCTCCTTTTGCTGCTCGCCTCCGGCTTACCGCCACCGTAGCCTCTCTGGCCGGGTTGCTGACCAGCCTGATCCTGACCGGCGTCACGGTAACCCTCGAGCGCTATCGTCCCACCCGCACACTCCTGACCTGTACCCCTCTTTCATGTGCTGCTGACTGGACGGGCGCCTGGGAGCTTTCTGCCCTCGGCGCTGACCCCAGTGAAAACGGCAGCCTGCATGGCACAGACCGGGTGACGATTCCCTTCGTGGTTGCAGAGAGCAGTCCGGCGGGCGCGGAGTTCGCGTTACAGGTACGCCGTGGTCACTACCGCGCCCAATTTTACGTCACCGTTGACGGCCATCCGGCGAATCTGTTGCCCCGGGACGGGCGTGGTGCCTACCTGGTGCTCACCTCGCCCGACTATCAGCCGCAGGTGGTTACCATACCTGTCGCTGGCGGCCTGGAGGAGGGCCCACACGTGGCGCTTGTGGTCGCGGACCGGGGATGGGATCAATGGCCCCTGGCAGGGTGGAGTGTACACGTGCCCCCAGATGCGGGCCCATACCGCCGGGCGTTGGTAGCCTGGGGGCTCATAGGGGCGCTCTCTCTGGCTGGCCTGTTATACACGGGTCAGGCGGGATTTCCGACCTGCCAGATACAGGAC
>JAOAAG010000330.1 GCA_026418995.1 Anaerolineae bacterium | reverse complement strand
CCCCCAGGCCGTGATTGCGCGCCTTGAGTTGATCGAAGACGTGCCCCAGCTTTATGCTATCCCCGTCCAGTCGTCACTGCTGGCCCACGTCACCACTCAGATGGCCGCCATCGAACGCGGCGCTCCGGTGGACCTGGTGTTCCAGTCCGTCGCCGGCACCGAAGCCGCTAACCGCTCCTTTGGGGTCGATCTGGCCTTGTTGCGCGAGGCGCGCGCCGCCGCGCTGTCGTTGGGTCGTGGCGCCATTGGCGACAACGTGATGTACTTCGAAACCGGTCAGGGCAGCGCGCTCTCGGCGAACGCCCACCACGGCGTTGACCAGCAAACCTGCGAGGCCCGGGCCTATGCCGTGGCGCGCCACTTCGAGCCGCTGCTGGTCAACACCGTGGTCGGATTTATCGGCCCTGAATATCTCTACGATGGTAAGCAGATTATCCGCGCCGCACTCGAAGACCTCTTCTGCGGTCGCCTGATGGGTGTGCCCATGGGCTGCGATGCGTGTTACACCAACCACGCCGAAGCCGACCAGAACGATATCGACAACCTCCTCGTGCTGCTGGGAGTCGCTGGCTGCGCTTACATCATGGGTGTCCCTGGCGCCGATGACGTGATGCTCAACTACCAGAGCACCTCGTACCACGATGTGCGCTTCGTGCAGGCCACCCTGGGCCTGCGACCTGCTCCGGAGTTTGAAGCCTGGCTGATAGATATGGGCATCATCGAGCCTGATGGTCGCCTGGCTTCTCGTGAGCAGCCCCGCCTGCTGCAGGCCGTCGCCCAGCTCGCCGCCGGGCGCGCGTAAAGCGAACGCGCCACGAACCCGCAAATAGGTGCCATCATGTCTGACGAAACACTTGCTTCCACTGACCCATGGCAGGCGCTGCGTCGCTACACCAATGCCCGCATCGCCCTGGGGCGCGCCGGTGATAGTCTACCCACCGCTCCGCAATTAGCCTTTCAATACGATCACGCTCGCGCCCGTGACGCCGTACATCTGCCCTTTGACGCCGAAGGTGTCGCGGCGGCGGCAGGCGCGGCGGGGTTGCCCGTGCTGATTGTCCACAGCGCCGCTCCCGACCGGCCCACCTACCTCAAGCGCCCCGACCTGGGCCGTCGCCTGAGTGACGACTCGCGCGCGGTCCTATCGCTCTACGCCCCTCCTGAGGGCGAGGCTTATGAGGCCGTTCTGGTCATTGCCGATGGCCTCTCGGCCCTGGCCGTGCATCGCCACGCCGCCCCCCTTGTCATCTCCGTAGCCGGGGCCTTGCAGGGAATGGGCTGGCGCCTGGCGCCGATCGTCGTGGTGCGCCAGGGTCGTGTGGCCGTAGCCGATGAGATTGGCAGCCTGCTTCGCGCCAGCCAGGCCGCCATCCTGATTGGCGAACGCCCGGGCCTGAGCGTCGCCGATAGCCTCGGCGTGTATCTGACCTATGATCCGCGCCCCGGGCGCACCGACGCCGAACGCAACTGCATCTCCAACATCCACGCCCAGGGCCAGAGTTATGCGGCCGCCACCCAGACGCTGATCTATTTGATGAGCGAAGCGCGACGCCTCAAATTGAGCGGCGTTGCGCTGAAGGATGAACGTGCCGAGCGCGACGGCCCGGCTGCGTTGCCCGGCTAATACCAATGGAGAGCTACGCACTGCCTGGACGAAGCGGCTTTATTATCACCTCAATAACATTGATTGTAATCTCCTTGTAATCTTCAAACCCTTGTGTCACCAGAGGCGCCTGAAGTAGAACTAGGCCGCGGCAAAAGCCGGCCGCGCGCGGCCTTCGTGGTGACGGCGCGCGGCGCCCCGTGTGCTGACAACCTGTTTTATTGTCGCCTACTACGCCGCGGAGGAGCTTATGCAACGACCTTCCAGGCCCGGTCTGATAACCGGCGTCTTGATCGCCCTTCTGGTTATCTTCGGAGTTGTCCTACCCTTTCACGCAACAAGCTTCGGTCAGCAGTCAAACGGTCGCATCCTGGTGCCCTTCCTCGTCTCGCCTGGCCTGCCCCCTTCTACCTCTTCCACCGAGTGGTCGCAATACGCCTTCAATGCCCAGCGTACCAGTTTCTATCCCAACGCCGTTCCCGCCCCCTGGCGCTGGAAGTGGGTCTGGAACGGCCCCGACGCCACCGGTGGCATCGCTGCTGGCAAGTTCGGCTTACCACGCCATAGCCAGCCCGTGACCGGTGGTGGGCGCGTGTACATTGCCGCCGGCAGCCGCGGCGTCTACGCCCTCAACAACGCCAACGGCGCTCCGCTCTGGAACCGTAACCCTGGCGGGAGCATCAACTCCACTCCCGCCTATGATGCCGACACCAGGGCGCTCTTCGTCGTATCCAGCAATGGCACCCTCTATAAACTCGACGCCGCCGATGGTCGGACCCTGGACAGTTTCGTCGCTGCGGGCAGCAGTAATCTGCCCTTGCCTCCCGCCATCAGTGGCGACCGGGTGTTCTTCTCGATGGGCGCCTCGGTCTATGCGGTGAACAAAACAACCATGCAGCAGATCTGGCGCTACGATGCCGGCTCGCCCGTTGACACGCCGCCCGCCTACTCCGCTGCCCGCAACCTGGTCGTGGTCGCCTCACGCGATCTCTTCGTCCACGGCATCCGCAATGCGGACGGCGGCCGCGCGTGGCGCACCAAGACTGCCGCGCACATCCCTGGCGATCCAATGACGCTCGGTGACAACGATTATGCTGCGGTCAGCTATGGCTGGCCGGTGATTGCCGAGCAGAACGGTGTAGTATTTATCAAACTGCAACTCGACACGGAATCGATCTGGACCTGGAGCCCCTGGCCGGGAACGAATGCCGAGATGCGCCGCAACCTGCTGAGTAAGCCTACGGATCAGGCTCTGCTGGCGTTACGGCTCGACACTGGCGCCACAGCCTTTGTACCCAACGTCGGCAATGGTGGTTTCGGCGATGGCGATTATCTGCCGATGGGTCCGCTACCTGTCATCAGTCGCCTGAGCGATGGCTCGGAAGTGGCCTATGTTATGATGCGCGGTTCGCCGTGCAAGGCCAATCCCTGTGATGGCCGGTGGGACTCACATTTCGGCGAGATGATGCTCAACGATACCAGCGTGCCGGGTTACCGGGCGGGCGAGGTGCGATTTATGGAAGGTACGTTCATTCCCACCGACGAGCAGCCCTACCTGGCGATGGCCGGCAATCAGCTCTTCGCCGGCCACTGGGAAGTCGGCATTGCCCATACCATCACCGACCGCTCACCGAGCCGTGGCGCCAACACCAATCCCATCCGGGTCACCGACCTGCCGCACATTGCGACATCGCAGGACAATGACCAATGTGGAACGGGTTTCAACACCAGTCACTACTGCGACCGCGGTCTCTACAATACCCGTATCTGGCCCGCTGGCTTCTATATCTACTGGCGACAGGGCAACGTCTACGACCGGTACTGGAGCGAATACGCCGGCTGGGTGATCAGTAACAACACCCTTTACTTCGTAAGCACCGATGGGGCCGTTGTGGCTCTAGAACCCGGGCAGCCGCGGGGTGTCAGTGTCCCGGGCGCAACGGGCCAGGACGTGACCATCGCGGAGGCGCGCGCCTCACAAGAGGTCATTGACTATACCCTGGCCCGCGCCTATGCCGGCCGTACCGTGACCGTCGAGGGTGTTCTGCGCGATGTCTTCAACAACGGGAAAGCGGTGTATCTTGGCTACCACGCGCCGCACCGCGGGCACTTCCTGGTACGCATCCTGAAGGAAGACTGGCCCAACTTCGAGCGATCCCCCGAGCAACTCTATGCGCCGGGGCAACGGGTGGAGGTCACGGGGATCATTGACTGGTACCAGGGCGACCCGGTGATCTATGTGCGTCACCCATCGCAACTCCGTGTCGTTGTTGCCCCCAGCGCCGCTGCACCGCGCCCGTAGGCTGGTTTGTTGCATCCGGGGGAAAGTCTGGAGAGACCAGAGACCCCTCCAGGGGAGGTGTGCGGGGTCCGCCTCGGGCGAGGGGCTGTGGAGCGGCTACGCCGCCCCAGGGTTGTTGGCTCGGTGGTTGTGGCGGCGCAGCCGGCACAACCGCCGGAAAACTCGTGGGACAGCTATGCTGCTCCACCTCCCTGCCGCGGGGGTTGATGAATGTTTCTGCAACCGCTGGCACCCTGGCAAGGCGACGCCCGTGCCCGACACCCGGTACGGGTGGCCGCCCCGGTCCAATCCCGGCGGCCACCCCGCCCCGTGGCGCGAACGTCATCGTGGGCGTCCGGGGGCGGACGACCGTTGCCGGCAGGGTCATGGTCGCGCGGGTTTCGTGCAGGACCATACGT
>JAOAAG010000305.1 GCA_026418995.1 Anaerolineae bacterium | reverse complement strand
AGATGTGTATAAGAGACAGGGGGAGGGGGCGTATCTGTAGCGGGCTGAGTAACCGTCAGGAGATGTTCCCTTAGCCAGGGCGGTAACGCATAGGCCACTGTGCCGAGCGGCCATAGTAACACTACTCCAACCATGCCCAGCGAAAGCAGCAACGCAGTGATAGGCCTGCTGCACATTTGCCTGTCCTCCTTCCTCAGGTGGCGGTCACTTGTCAGATGGCCGTCACCTCGTGCTACTTGAGGATAGACTCAATGGCCTCCAACTCCTCCGCGCTGAAGTCGAGTCTATTGAGTGCGGCCACGTTCTGTTCCACCTGGTGCACGCTGCTGGCGCCGATCAGCGCCGAGGTGACGCGCTTATCGCGCAGCACCCAGGCCAGTGCCATCTGAGCCATTGTCTGGCCGCGCGCGCGGGCGATCGCGTTGAGTTGTCGGACACGGGCTATTCTGTCCTCGGTCACATGTTCAGGGCGCAGGAAACCATGTGGCCTGGCGGCCCGCGAGTCCGGGGGGATGCCCTCGAGATAGCGGTCGGTCAACAGCCCTTGGGCCAGCGGCGAGAAAACGATACAGCCGATGCCTTCTTCTTCCAGCACATCGAGCAGTCCTTCCTCGATCCAGCGGTTGAACATGTTGTAGGAGGGCTGGTGGATCAGACAGGGCGTGCCCAGCTCACGCAGGATACGCGCGGCCTGTCGCGTCAGGTCAGGGGGATAGGAGGAGATGCCAACATAAAGTGCCTTGCCCTGGCGCACCACATGGTCCAGCGCGGCCATCGTCTCCTCCAGAGGGGTTTCGGGGTCAGGGCGGTGATGATAGAAGATGTCCACGTACTCCAGGCCCATCCGCTTCAGGCTCTGGTCCAGGCTGGCAACGAGATACTTGCGCGATCCCCAATCGCCATACGGGCCCGGCCACATCCGCCAGCCGGCTTTGGTGGAGATGATCAGCTCGTCCCTGTAGCGGCCCAGGTCCTCGCGCAGGATACGCCCGAACGTCTCCTCGGCAGAACCGGGAGGGGGGCCATAATTGTTCGCCAGGTCAAAGTGGGTAATGCCCAGATCGAAAGCCCGGCGCACCATCGCACGCGCGTTCTCCAGCGTATCCACGCCGCCGAAGTTATGCCAGAGGCCAAGTGAAATGGCAGGCAGCTTCAGGCCACTGCGGCCACAGCGGTTATAGCGCATCGCATCGTAGCGGGTCTCAGAGGGTACGTAATGCATGCTCGCCTCCCAAATTTCAGGTGACGGTCACTTCTCAAGTGACCGTCACCTCGATCATTATAAGTCGGGTATACTGCGACGCAGGATTTCGTATTGCTCCAGCGCTTTACCGGCCCCCAGTGCCACGCAGGCGATGGGGGCATCGGCCACATAGGCAGGCACCCCCGTTTCTTTGGTGATGAGGTCGTCTATGCGGCGCAACAGCGCCCCGCCGCCGATCAACACCATCCCACGGTCAATAATGTCGGACGAGAGTTCCGGTGGCGTCTTTTCTAGAACTGACTTAATCATACCGATGATCGCGGAGAGAGGCTCGGAGATGGCCTCGGTGACCTCCTCCGAATTGATGGTGATCGTGCGTGGCAGGCCGGCCACCTGGTCACGCCCCTGCACCTCCATCTCGAGGTCTTCCTCAAGAGGCATCGCGGCGCCGATCTGGATTTTAATCGCCTCAGCCGTGGGCTGGCCGATGATCATATTATACTTACGCCGCACGTAGGAGGCGATAGCCTCGTCCAGGCGCAGGCCCCCGATGCGCACCGAATTCGCCACCACAATTCCGTTCACCGAGATAACGGCTGCCTCCGATGCGCCGCCTCCCATATCCACCACCATGCTGCCCGCCGGGCTACTGATCGGGAGCCCCGCGCCCAGCGCGCCCGCCAGTGGCTCTGGTATCAGGTGTGCCCGCCCCGCTCCGGCCTCCAGCGCGGCCTCTCTCACGGCACGCCTCTCCACGCTGGTGACACCGTAGGGGACGCTGATCATCACCCGCGGCTTGATTAGCCCCAGGCCACCGGTTGCCTTGTGGATGAAGTACTCCAGCATCCGTTGTGTCACCCGGTAGTCGGCGATGACCCCGCTGCGCAGTGGACGCACCACTTCGATCGCCTCAGGGGTGCGGCCGAGCATGGCCTTTGCTTCCTCGCCGACGGCCACGATCTTGTATTCGTCCAGGGAAATGGCGACCACCGAGGGTTCCTGAAGCACAATCCCTTTGCCCCGGACGTAGACAAGGACATTGACAGTACCTAAATCTATACCCAGTTCCTTGCCAAAGAACATCAATGCTCCTCGCTGCTTATAGTTTGAGCTGTGGGGGTTGGACGGCGGCGCCGCGCTACCCGCAGCCGTACCTGCGAGCGACGCAGGGCCAGTTCGGTCAGACGGCGCTCTTCGGGCGGCGCTTTCGCCATCGTTTCCAGTGCGCGCTGCCGGGCGGCTTCGGCCCGGGCGATGTCAATCTCGCTGTCACGCTCGGCCACATCCGCCAGCACCGTCACCGAGTCGGGCAGGACGTGCATAAAGCCGCCGTGGATGGCGAAGTAGTACTCCTCGCCTCCGACGCGGACTATCAGCTCTCCTTCATCAAGTTGCGTGATCAGAGGCGCATGTTTGGGCAGGATACCCAGTTGCCCGTTAATGCCCGGCGCCAGCACCATGTCCACTTCCCCACGAGAGTTGTATCGTGGGGAAGCTGTCTCTTATACACATCTGAC
>JAOAAG010000214.1 GCA_026418995.1 Anaerolineae bacterium | reverse complement strand
AGATGTGTATAAGAGACAGGTGCTGGGCATGGGACTGGCCGCCTATGCCTCCGAAGTGCTCACCTTCCTGGTGGGCCTCTTGCTCTATCGGCGACTGGGGTACAATGCGCGCCTCCTCTTCCTGGCCCACTTCGATTGGAAGATCGTCAAAGAGGCCATTCGCTTTGGCGTCTTTGAGATGCTGGGCTCGATAGCCTGGGCGGTGGGCCAGGCGCTGGAAATTCTGATCACTCAAGCCCGTCTGGTCAACTACAATGAGGTCTGGGGGAACTGGACGCTGGCGCAGAACTTCATTTTTGCCTACAACGTGTTGAACACGCTGTATGCCAACCTGATGTCCTCTATCTCCGAGGCGATCTCCCACGCCCGGAGGGTGCTGAGCCAGTACTATGCGGTGATGGCTTACAAGTGGGGCGGCATCATCAGCGCCTTCATCGGCGCGGTGTTGCTGGCCGTGGCCGACCGGTTTATCCTGGGCGCGTCTGGGCCGGAGTTCGTCCGCGCTGCCGCTTATGCCATCCCTCTCATTATCTGGGGCGCCGTCCAGTATCCATCGTGGGTGGGGGATAACGTCCAACTGGGCTCCAACCGTCCTTACCTGAAGTCCATCCTAGTAGCGGGGGAGCAGGTCATACGTATCGTCCTGGCGCTGGTGCTACTGCAGCGCTATCAGATCAATGCGCTTATCCTGGCCTACTTCGTAGCCCTGCTCACCAAAGACATCGTTGCCTACTTCGTCAATCACCGGCTCTGCTACCCACAGCGGTTTTACTTCTGGCAGTCGCTGGTAGCGCCTGTGCTGGCCGGGGCAGCTCACTACCTGGTGCTGCGCTGGCTCACGGGTCTCATCTGGCAGGGCGATCAGGTGACCAGTGTGCTCATCTTTTTCATTGGTATCCTGCCCTCTTTCCCGCTCTTCGCTTTCTTCTACGGTCTGTTCGGCGGTTGGGACGCCGAGACGCTGGAGGAGGTCCGGCGGGCCGTCCATCTGACCGGCTTTGTACGACCGCTGGCCTGGCTCTTCTGGGGGGCCAGTGCGCTGGGGGCCCGCATCAGCCCGCTGCACGGACGGTTCCCTGTGACCATTCGTCCGCGAGCAATGGAAGAGGCTCACTCATTGACGCAGGAGCGGGTCGGGCTGATCTGAGGCCATGTGACATGCGAGGGGCAGCGGCTGGTTATCATAGTGCATTGTTGACGAGAGGGCGAGAGATGGTACCATGCCGGCCGCCGGGCACTGGTGTGGCTCTGGCTCGGTTGCACAATGGATACAGGATTCGATCCTCTGACGATACGCGCCGACTTTCCCGTGCTCGCCCGGGAGGTGAACGGCCGACCGTTGGTCTATCTCGATAATGCCGCCTCTTCCCAGAAGCCGCAGGTGGTGCTCGAGGCGGTCGCGGCTTTCTATCGTCACCATTATGCTGCTGTCCGCCGGGGCGTCTATACCCTGAGCGAGGAAGCGACCGCCGCTTACGAGGAGGCGCGGGACAAGGTCGCTGCTTTCATCAACGCTCCCGACCGGCGCAGTATCGTCTTTACCCGCAATACGACTGAAGCGATCAATCTGGTAGCCCACACGTGGGGGCGGGCCAATGTGGGGCCAGGCGATCGGATCCTCGTCACCGAGATGGAGCACCACAGCAATCTGCTCCCCTGGATGCTTCTGTGCCAGGAGGTGGGCGCAGAGCTGGTTTATCTCCCGATCACTGACGGGGGACGGCTGGAGCTCCCCCAGCTTGAGCGGCTGCTCGATGGGCCGGTCAGGCTTGTCGCCGTCACCCATGTCTCCAATGTGCTGGGCACTGTCAACCCGGTGCAGGCAATCGTCGCCCAGGCTCACGCGGCCGGGGCGCTGGTGCTCGTTGATGCGGCACAGAGCGTGCCCCATATGCCGGTGGATGTGGGTGTGCTTGGCTGCGACTTTATGGCCTTCTCCGGTCATAAGATGTGCGGGCCAACGGGATGCGGAGTGCTCTACGGGCGGGTTGAGCTGTTGGAGCATATGCCGCCTTTCCTTGTAGGTGGCGGGATGATCGAGCGAGTCGGGTTTACCGGCGTGAGCTGGGCCTCCCTGCCGGAGAAGTTCGAGGCCGGCACTCCCGCCATTGCCGAGGCGGTCGGGTTGGGCGCGGCGGTGGACTACCTGGAACGGGTGGGAATGGAGGCTATCCACGCGCACGAGAAGGCGCTCACCGCCTATGCGATGGAGAGCCTTGCGGCGTTGCCGGGGGTGCGTCTGATCGGGCCGCCAGCGGAGGAGCGGAGCGGGGTCATCGCGTTCACCGTTGCCTCCATCCATCCCCATGACCTGGCCTACGCGCTGGACCGGCAGGGCATCGCGATCCGGGCCGGGCTGCATTGTGCCCAACCGCTCCATGAGAGGCTCGGCCTGGCAGCGACAGCACGGGTCAGCTTCTACCTGTACAACACTCGTGAAGAGGTCGAGCGCCTGGTGAGCGCGGTGTGGAACGCGCAACGATGGCTGGCTGGCTGATGTGAATGGGAGCTATGGAAGTCCTCTACTGTGAGCATATTCTCGATCATTATCGTTATCCGCGCAATGAAGGGGTCCTAGAGGATGCTGACATCTCGCACCAGCGTGACAATCCCCTCTGTGGCGATATGATCCGACTCGACATTCGGTTGAAGGACGGTGTCGTCGAGGAGGCCAGGTTCAGCGGGCGGGGGTGTGTGCTCAGTATCGCCGCAGCTTCGATGTTGACAGAGGAGATTGTGGGCAGATCGGTGGCAGAACTGGAGGCATACCAGGACGAAGATATCTTTCGTCTGCTGGGCATTACCCTTGGACCGGTGCGGGCCCGATGTGCCCTGCTTCCGCTCCAGGTGCTTAAGGAGGGACTGAGCCAGCTCGCCAGGTAGCCACGGGGAGGCGGGAGCGGGCGTTGACGATGGGACGTGCGTTACTGTTGACTGGCAGGCCGGGCGTCGGCAAAACGACCTTGATTAAAAGAGTGGCCGGGCTGTTGGGCGAGCGCGGTGGCGGCTTCTACACCGAGGAGATGCGCGGCCCGGGCGGGCGCAAGGGCTTCCGCCTCGTCACGCTGGATGGGCAGGAGGCAGTGATGGCCCATGTGGAGCTGCGGGGGGAGGGTCGCCCCCGGGTGGGACGCTACGGCGTTGACGTGGCTGCTATCGAACGGGTGGGAGTGCAGGCGCTCTACCGGGCGATGGAACGGGGCCAGATCGTCGTGATAGATGAGATCGGCAAGATGGAGCTGTTCTGCGGGGCCTTTAAGAATGCGGTGTTGCAGGCCATTGGCGGATCAGCTACAGTACTGGCTACCGTGATGGCGAAGCCCAATCCCTGGGTGGATGCGCTTAAGGCACTCCCTCAGGTTGAGCTATGGGAAGTGACCGCAGCTAACCGTGACCATCTGGCCGATGCCATAATGGCCTGGCTGCGGTGCTGATTCCCTTCCCACCAAGTATACGCGCAATGCTGGGCTGTGTCCTACCATCTTGAAAATCTGCTGCAGACAGGGGTATATTACCGGTTGGGCGACGGCATTGCCGGGTGGGCGGGTGGGCGACGGCAGCGCCGTCGCCCACGCTTACTCCTCCACTTCGCCCCCGCCCGCCGTGTAGGCGTGGTGAATACCGCTATCCTCGCGTTGACGAAACGCCTCCTGTAGCTCAGGGGTCAACTGGACGCCGAAGCGGTACTGGAACGGCCACATGCTTTTGCGATGGGCAATGCCCACCCGGTCGCCATCTTGCAACGCCACCCCCAGGTCCGTATCCAGGCCGGGCAGCCCTGCCAGCTTGCCGTTGACGAAGGTGATGCCCCTTTCTTCCAGTGGAATCCCCAGTTGCCTCACCAGGTCTCCTACCGTACTAGCGGGGGGCAGGCTCACAGTCAGGTGAGCATAGCCAGGCCCGGCCTCTTTCCCTGCGTAACGGGCGACCGGGCCGTATAGCCAGACTTCCACGGTGATGTTTCTCATCGGCGTTTTCTCCTTCTACGTTTTGCTCTCGGAGTCGCGGGCGCAGCAGAGCGAGCCGTGGACCGCTGCTGTAGATGTATCCATTCCCCGCTCTCGTGGAGCACCAGCGGGGAACCGCAGTCAGGGCAGAGTGGCTCACCCCAGGGGGTATAGCGTAATCGCAGTATCCGCTCTGTATCCCCTTCATAGATCAGGCGTGGATTATGGGGAGCCGGGAGGTTGATGTGGGATGGGCGTTCCTGTGGCGAAGGAGTCTTGACCCCCAACTGTTCCAGCGCCCAACGGACGTAATCGAGGTCCAGCGCGTCCGCTTTACTATCGCTCAGGGCGGCCTGGAGCAGAGGGATAGCGCGGCGGTCCTTCAGATCCCCGAAGGCTAAGGCAACTGAGCGGCGGTTCTGGGGCCAGGTGGCATGCTCCCAAATCGAGCGCAGGAGATCGAACGCATCCCGCTCGCGCCGGCCGATCTGTCCGATGACCTCAGCCAGTGAAGTTTTGGTCTGGGTGTTGCGTCCGTAGCGTATGTATGCCCGCACAGCGGGGAAAACCTGGCTCCCGATCGCGGTTAAGCTAAACAGGGCCGTGTCGTGAATGATGTCCTCAGGTTCTGAGCCTGCCACAGCCTTGACCAAGGTGTTAGC
>JAOAAG010000149.1 GCA_026418995.1 Anaerolineae bacterium | reverse complement strand
AGATGTGTATAAGAGACAGCTTCACTTCAGTGGGGGTAAGTTACGCGGGGAACACAAGGGGGGTTCAGCTTCCTCTGCACGCCCGGTATTCCTGGCGGCTTTTTCTATGCCGACGTATCGCCGGGCAATCGTCTGCGAAGTTTTTAACCACCTCTTAAGCAGCCTCCTTCCGCCGCCCGGTGCCCAGCTTCCATCCGGCCAGGCCCAGCACCGCCGAGAGCGGGATGTAGAGGAATGTCAGACAGGCGGTGACGGAGAGTGTGTCCGGCATCGTGACATCCGATGAGGACCAGAGCAGATGGCCGACTATCTGACCTACCCATCCCAATAGTCCGGTGAGGGCCCCAGCAGTCCAGCCCTGAGTGGGGCTGCTTATGCCGCCTCGACGTGCGGTCAACAAGCCCGCTCCCAGGCCAAGCAAGGGAGAGACCAGGAAACCCACGCAGGCAAATGCACCACAGGCAGTCAGCGCGCCGTTTAATACTCCGAGCATGAGACCTGTGGACACGGCAGGCCCCAAGCCGGACGACTTTGCGGGCGCAGGTGTGGGGCGCGCGACCGGCTGCGCGGGTGGGATGGTCAGCTCCGGCATGATTTCGCGTTTCTCCTCAGCGATCCGCCGTCTGACCCGCTCTGCCGCCTGATCGGCCAGCTCCTCCGGGGAGCGAACCTTCTGCTGCAGTTCCTCCTGCTCCCGTTCCAGGCGCTCCATAAGCCTCTCGGCCGGTTCTGTCAACTCCGCTGGGGCCTTAAGCCGCTGTTGCAGCTCGCGCAGTTGTGCCTCTGCCGTACGGACAATATCCAGGTCATCCGCCAGGTCGCGGGCCTGCGCAAATTCCCATTGCGCCTGGTCGAGCAGACCCTTGCGGAGGGCCTGGAAGCCCCTGGACATGTGCATGCGGGCCAGCTCATCGTCAGAGAGGGCTGCGGCCTCCTCTGCGGCGGGTGGGGCGGGAGTGGTGGGAGCGGCAGGGATTTCAAGCTGCAGCCCGGAGAGATCGGGCCACGCAGGCGAAGCAATGTCAGGGACAGGGATTTCTGGCCAGGAGACCTGGACAAAGCCGTACCCGCACTTCTCGCAGCGGGCAGCAGGCGGGGGATTCTCAAAATTACAGATAGGACATTTCATCGTGTACCTGCCAGTTCCACCAGCTTCTCTACCTGGTACTCCGATTCCTCTTTGGCCTGCTGTAACTCTTCAATGACACCATACAGCCTGCCAATTTGCAAAGCCACCTCTGCTGGACGGGATAAGGGATCGGCACTGATAGAGGCCACAGCCACCGCCATCATCCACCACAAAAGTTGCTCAAAGGCTTCCTTGTTGAACCACAGAACGTCCCGGTAGCGGTTCACCTGGAGGAAACGGCGTACCTCGTCGTCCTGCAACCAGGTATGGAGTGCCCGGAAGGGCGACACATCATCCTGGAACCAGAGCTGGTGAGTGGTAAGGATTTTGACCACCTGCGCCGCGTGCCAGGCCGCCTGTTCGCCCAGCAACTCCTGAAGCGTGCCAACGATAATCTTCCCCAGCAGCCACTCGTCTATCCAGGCGCGGCTGATGAGCGGAAAGTCGGCCTCGCTGACCAGTTTCCCCAGTGTATGAGTGAACAGCCATCCCAGAAGCGTTGCCCACACTGCCGGATCGTCCAGCCCTGCGGAGTCAGGCAGCGGGCCGGCCTGCACATACTCGATGGCCCATTCGCATTCCCATGACTCTTCCACGGGGATACACTCCCCCAGCACAGGCAAGCAAAGCAGAGCTTCTAGCTTGCGCCTCATCTCCGCTACCAGGGCCCTCTCGTCACCGCGCCCTCCGCTGGTGTGCTTGACCTGGCGCAACAGGGCCTCGACCTTCTGGCTCACCTCCTCCATAAGCGCAGCATCGGGCCTGGCCCCAGGGTCAGCGAGGCGGGCTGCCATCAGGCGGCGAAACATAGAGGGATTCACCAGCTCCCGGAAGCAGTGATGGAGAGGCTGGAGGCAGACTTCTCGCAACGCCTCTTCCATACTCGGTACGCCACGACCGTTCAGGTAAGCTGTCAACTGGGCGTAGTGGCGCCACTCGTTGTCCTGGACCTCGCGGAAGTCCAGAAAGACATGGTACTTATAGGCGCCCAGCTCTACGTATAGTCCTTTGCGGCACAGTTCCCGGCTGTTCCTGATGTACTCCAGGCCGGTAGCGTGATCACGGAAGATAGTGTAGTAGTCCTCGCGGTCGTGCAGCCCCAGTCCCTCGCCGAGGGAGCGCTGCACCAGCTTCCTTTCCCCGTCCGCTCTCTTATCCAGGAAGGCCACGGAGGTGCGGATCCAGCCGCGTGCCTCGGCATACTTATTGTGATAGACGATGAGCGCGCGCTCCTCTCCTGTGCGGTTGGAATAGGCAAACACGTCTTCGTTTACATATCCCTCGGGAGTAAAGAAGTCGTAGAGCAGGAAGTTCTCTACTCCGGCGAAGAGGTAGCGCTTGCGCAGCAGGGGGAAGATTTCCCGCTCATGCCGCTCGACCAGGTAGCCATCTGGCTGCTCATCCCAGTACGCGCGGCGATACTCCATACCGTACTTCTCGGCAAACCCCTCCACCTGCCCATGGCCAAACATAGGCAGCCCGGGCATTGTGACCATCATAGTGCAGATGCCGAAGTATTTGTCCCCCTTGCCGAACTGGTCAACAGCGGTACGCTCATCGGGGTTGTTCATAAAGTTCACATACCGGCGCATGATCTCAGGGTCGAACTCGAGCGTGTTTTTGATCACGCTGCGGTACTTGGCGTTGTCCTCGTCGCGCAGCATATTCATAAACGCGCTGTTGTAGACGCGATGCATCCCCAGCGTGCGCACGAAGTACCCTTCCATCAGCCAGAAAGCCTCGGCCAGGAGCAGAGTATCGGGCGCTTCCTGGGCCACACGGTCCACCACTTCCCGCCAGAACTCGTTGGGCATCAGCCGGTCGAACTGAGCCTTGGTCATTCCGCACTCCGAGCGCGAAGGGATATCGCCGCCGGTGCCTGGCTCGGGGAACCAGAGGCGTTGATAATGCCTCTTCGTCAGGGTCATCGCCGCGTCAAAGCGGATGATAGGAAAGAGACGGGCCACGTGCAGGATAGTCTGGATGACCGCCTCACGCACGGCGGGGTTGAGATAGTTCAATTGCGCGGTGTCGTTCCACGGCATGCTGGTGCCGTCATTGCCGTGGTAGATATAGAGTTCACTCCAGGTGCGCCGGTCCACCCGCTTGAACACCACGGCAGCGTCGCTCCGGTTGTAGTAGTGGTCCTCCAGATAGATACCAACCTCAGGATGCCACGAGAGGTCGGGGCCATTGAAGGTGTAGGAGGGGAAGGGACTGTACGGCAACGAGATGAACCACTCCGGGTGCTCAATCACCCAGCGGGAGTCAATGCCCATATGGTTGGGTACCATATCGCTGGCGAGGCGGATGCCCCGTCTCCAGGCGCGTTCCCTCAGATTGTGATACGCTTCCTCGCCTCCCAGGTCGGCTGCGATCTGGTAGTCGAAGAGGGAATAGGCGGAGGCCACAGCCTCGGGATTGCCACACAATTGCTTGATGCGCTGGGAAGCACGGCTGCGCTCCCAGAGGCCGATAAGCCAGAGGCCCGTGAAACCCCGCCGGGCCAATGTATCCAGCTCCTCATCGGGGATGTGATCCAGACGGGTGATCGGACGGCCATACTGTTTGGAGAGCTGATCCAGCCAGACGTAAGTGTTCTTGGCGATCAGCACCAGCCGGGGCATCCATTCCCGATCTGGCGTGAAGCGCTCAGCCTCCAGCTCCAGCCCGGCAAACTCGTACACGAGGGCGGGACCTGGGCCTGGAAAAATGGGTCTCTCTTCCTCCCGCACCAGGTCCAGGCTGCTGAGGAGGCGGTAGATGTAATGGCCCAGCAGATACCCCCAGCGCTGGCGAATGTACTCCAGTTGGCCTGCCAGGGAGTGAGGAACGGCAATGGCCGGGCTGCGCAGCATGTCCAGCAGATTCTGGTTGTCCGGGCCGAACGGGGGCTGGGTGTCGAAGAAGTCATGCAGAGCCGTGATGATGCTCTGATAGACCGTTTCCTTACGCAGCGCGGTGTCGTCAAAGAGTTCCTGGAAGGGAGCACAAGCGGGGTTGACGTTGCTCAGCCAGAGCATCATCATTTCCTCGAGCGCGATCTGGCGGTTGGGGATGCCCTCGCTCTCCCCTTCCAGATATTCGTCCACGCTCATCTGGCGGGTGTAGACGGCTAGCGGGGGGAATTCCTCCGTGAACCTGCGCAGAGCCGCTTCGACCGCCTCGCGGCCCAGGCGGGCCTCCAGCCACTCCAGCGCCTGACGCATCAGGGCGGGATTCTTCTGCCGACGGTACAGCGCTACGACGTAGTGGAGGATTTCATCAATCAGCCCCAGCGCGTTGATCTGACCGGCACGGACGGCCTGTTCCGGGAAGCGCACCAGGTCGCGCCTGGCATTCATCCGTTGAGCGAAGAGGCGCGCAGCGTAGAAGTTGGCGAAGAGGACGTTGCCGCTCAGGCTGAAGAGGGAGCGGTCAAACTGATAGCGGTCACGGGCCTGACGAGAAACGTGGAACTCCACCGTCAATGCTCCAGATATCCCACCGTCGTCCCCGAGGGGATGATGCGCGAAGGGAAGCTCTCCCTGCCAAGATCAGCGGCGATGGTGCACCCCCGGCCAGCTCTGGTATAGGCCGGGATGATGGTGTTCTTGCCAATGACGGTGAGCGGAGGGCGTGAGGCAGTGGCTGTTGTGATAGGGGAGTTGCCATCGTCGCACCCGATGCAGGACCCTGTGCCCACACGCACATTTTTGTCGAGAATGGCGTGGTCAACCAGAGCCTGTTCCTCGATCACCGTGTCGGTCATCACGACCGAATAACGCACAGTGGCCCCCGGACGCACCTGCACTCCCGGCGAAAGCACCGAATACTCGACGGTCCCCTCGATCACGCAGCCATCCGAGATGAGAGAGTTAATAATATTTGCCCCAGCGCAGATTTTAGCCGGAGGGCGCTCTTCGCTGCGGGTGTGGATCACCCAGCGTCGGTCAAGCAGGTCGAGGCGCGGCTCGTCTACCAGCAGGTCCATATGGGCTTGCCAGTACGTGTCAATGGTGCCTACGTCTACCCAGTAGCCCCGGTAAGGGAGGGCATACACGCGGTAGATGTTGATCATCGCCGGGATAATGTCTTTACCGAAGTCATGCGTGGAATCGCTTCGGGCATGGTCTGCCTCCAGTACCTCTTGCAGCACTTCGGTGTTGAAGGCATAGATGCCCATAGACCCCCAAAATGGGCCGGGCCTGTTGGGCGGCCTGGGGGGCTTCTCCTCGAAGCCGATCACCCGGTATCCGCTGTCCACTTCCAGAACGCCGAAGCGGGAGGTCTCCTCTGGAGTAATGCGCACACTGGCAATGGTCAGGTCGGCCTCATGATCGAGATGGAATGTAGTCAGCACATCGTAGTCCATCTTATAAATGTGGTCGCCGCCCAGGATGAGCACCACGTCGGGCTGCTGCCGGAGCACGTAGTCCATATTCTGATAGATAGCATCGGCGGTGCCCTGGTACCAATCGCGTTCAGGCCGGCCCAGGTACGGGTGGAGCATCGTGAGGCCGCCGGAGATGCGGTCCAGGTCCCACGGCCAGCCCGATTGGATGTGCGCGTAGAGTGAACGAGGGCAATATTGGGTGCATACCCCAACGGTGAAGATACCGGAGTTGGCACAGTTGGAGAGCACAAAGTCAATGATGCGATACTTGCCAGCGAAAGGGACGGCTGGTTTGGCGCGTTTTTGGGTGAGCACACTTAAGCGGCTACCGGCCCCGCCCGCCAGGATCATCGCTACCGTGCGCATCTCGACTCCTATGCACGACGTGTTTCGAGCGCTCGCTGGTAGAGCTTAACATACTCCTGTGCCGAAGCCGACCAGGAGAAATCGGTCGCCATACATCTTTTCTGGACTCTACGCCAGGCGTCCTTTTGTTTGTAAAGTTGGAGGGCTCGCGCCAGGGCTTCCTGACATGCCTCAGGGGTGAAATCGGAGAACACGAAGCCCGTACCACGGCCGAATTTCGCGTGATAGTCGCTCACGGTGTCGAGCAGCCCGCCCACCGCCCGCACCACGGGAACGCAGCCGTAGTGCATAGCGACCATCTGGCCCAGGCCGCACGGTTCCACCTTACTGGGCATCAAGAAAATGTCGGCGCCAGCGTAGATGCGATGGGCCAGGACCTCGTCGAATTTGAGAAAGGCACGCACCTGTTCGGGGAAGCGGGTTTGCAATTGCTCGAACATCCGGTGGTATTCGGGTTCCCCTGTGCCCAGCAGGATGAACTGGGCCTCTTGATTAGCCAGCCATTCCACTACTTTTTCCATCAGCTCCATCCCCTTCACCTGATCCAGGCGCGTGACCATACCGACCAGCGGTGCATCGGCTCGCACAGGAAGACGGGCCTGTTGCTGCAGGGCGGTCTTGTTGGCCGCACGTCTGTCCAACGTCTGGGCATCGAAGCGGTGGGGGATATGCGGATCGGTAGCCGGATTCCACTCCTCGTAATCAATGCCGTTCAGCACTCCGAAGAGACGCTCTTTGCGTTCCTGGAGCAGGGGGGTTAATCCCATGCCCATCTCAGGGGTGAGGATTTCGCGCGCGTACTGGGGGCTGACCGTATTGAGGATGTCGGCATGGGCAATGCCCTGGGCCAGCCAATTCACCATCCCCGGCGGTTCGACCTCCAGATGCTTCAGGTGCTCCATCCGGGCGAAGGTCAGGATCAGCCGTCCGGCGATACCCTGGTAGGTCAGGTTGTGGATGGTGAAGAGCGTGGCGATGTTACGGTAAAGTTCCTTTCTCCGCCCTACGGTATTAAGCCAGGCCGGCACGATGCCAGTGTGCCAGTCATTGGCATGGATCACGTCCGGCTTCCAGTCCAGGAGACGAAGGGCGCCAAGGGCCGCATGTCCAAAAACGGCGAAACGCTGGGCGTCGTCCTCGAAGCCGTAGACACGGTCACGCGAGGAGAAGTACAGATCGTTCCAGATGAGATAGACCGGGAGCTCATCCCCATCCTTCAACGGCAAGGAGGTGCCCAGCAGGTGAACCGGCTCCTCCTCCGGCCCCACGGGGACGGTAAACGGCTCGCCTATCTTCTCGAAACGGAACCGCTCGCTGCGGATCGTGCCATACCGGGGGAGCATCAAGCGGATGTCATGGCCGAGCGCCCGGATAGCCTTAGGCAGGGAGCCGGCTACGTCGGCTAGCCCACCTACTTTGGCGAACGGGGTGGCCTCGGCGGTGAGAAAAAGGATTTTGAGCGGCTGTGTGTTCATCTCGGCTCCTCAGGGCCAAGGTTCATCTACCCGCGCAGCCAGTTGGGGCCGCCGGGTCCGACTGAGGGGCAGTGCTTTGTTGTCAGAATCCTCATCATCCGGTCAGCCTGGCGTGGGTGTCGGTGTGCGGGTTGGGAAGACAGTAGGAGTAGGGACGGGCGTCGGTGTGATACGCCGTGGTGGCACGAGGGTCCCCGCAAGGCCCAAGGCCATGCTCAGGACAACCAGCAGGCTGATAACCCAGAGTACAATGCGTGCTCGCCGGTCCCTTGAGTGATACACTGTGCTCCTGCCCTGACATCAAAGGTGCTTAAATATTATAACACAGCCACAACGGCAGGCAAATCTGAGCATCCGACGGACGAGTGCGCGCCTGTTGTCAGCAAGCTCGCCTCGGTCTCCTGCAGGGAGCACAGGATCATAAACAGGAATCTAAGCTCGAGGGTGAGAACATCTTCACTTTTCCCGGAAGGAAGCTTTTGTCAGTGGGATGGATGAGCAGATGCACCCGATCGCTTGACACCCGCTCAAACGGTTGAGGGAACAACCCTATACTCTGGGAGAAACGGGGGATAAGGCGCGTGGTATCCAGGCTGAGCGTAGGACCGTGGAAAGCAGTCGCCACACGTTATCCCGCTGTACTCTGCAGCGGCGAGCAGCTTCGTCCAGGTCACTACACCCCCGGCCTGAAGGGTCAGGCTGGGGCGACAGGATTCGAACCTGCGATACACGGATTCAAAGTCCGTTGCCTTGCCACTTGGCCACGCCCCATTGCAGTGGGCCCACCAGGATTCGAACCTGGGACCGACCGGTTATGCATCCCAACTACGACTTTCGTCGCCCCTTACGGGTTTGTGGGCTGGACCGTCCCTTCACCCTGGTCCACGCCGAGGGTGCCTGCCGTCCGGTCTCTACACCTTCCCTTGCGGGCTTGGCTCGGGATCACCAGTCCGTAGACACAGGCTTCCCCGAATTTGGCAGGTGTCACCTGGAAGTTTCCCTCCAGGCAGCCCGATACGTCGAGCCGGCTGCTCTGACCGCTGAGCTATGGGCCCAATGAAGAGCGGGCGGCGGGAATCGAACCCGCAACAACAGCTTGGAAGGCTGTGGCAATACCATTTTGCAACGCCCGCGGTCGGGGCGGCCGGACTTGAACCGGCGACCTCTGCGTCCCAAACGCAGCGCGCTTCCTTCTGCGCCACACCCCGGCGTGTTTAAGTATACCTCGTTTGAAATTTTCCGTCAAGGGCTATCCCCTACAGCGCCCTGTGTGTGCCATTTGACAAAAGGCGCAAGGGCTGCTACAATTACCAGCACATCAGGCCCCATCGTCTAGTGGTCCAGGACGCTGGCCTCTCAAGCCGGAAACAGGGGTTCGAGTCCCCTTGGGGCCATCAACAGGCCTCCCGTGGATAGCGGGAGGCCTGTTTGGTTACGGCGATGTAATGTCCTCGGATTCCAGGGGTACGGGCGGTGGAGCGGGGCGTGGTGCCGGAGGACGGTACTCCATCGTGCCGAAGCGGGTCAGTACCACAGCTCCCAGGCCGATACAGCCCAGAATAAGCGTGATAAACCAGCCCAGCGGAGCCAGGCAGAGGGTGAAGTTTAGCCCAGCGACGACAAGTGTGATAAGCATCGTGCCGGCGCCGGCGCTCAATGGCGGAACGGCCTCGCGCACATTCAGGACCCTCAGCAGGGGCTCTCCTACCAGCATCCCCACTCCGACCCAGCCGAATAATCCGGCCATCCCCAGCGCCAGGGCCACCAGAACTGCCAGGGGGGAGAGGCAGATCGTGACGGCCAGTACAACGGTGACCACCACCGTGGCAACGACCGTGAGCAACCCAAAGCCCAGACAGGGGAGCGGGGCCTCAGTGATCGCGCGGCGCACCTGCGCGCTCTGGTTGGGCAAGATCAGTGCCACCAGGCCGGCTACCAGGGCTACTACCAGTATAGCGGCCAGGCTGCGGACGATCCCGAACGCCCAGCGCGCTGCTTCCCTGGGAGTCGCTACCCAGAACTCGAACGGGGCGAGGGATATTGACGGCCAATTTTCTTGCTCCAGCCGCAACCCGCGCCAGGGCATTCCCTCGACGATACCGCCATCTACCCGTGCTCCTGGATCCCTCTCCAGCTCACAATTCCAGCTACACACCACTTGCCCCTCTACTACAGCACTCTCCTGGAGATGAACATCCCCGCCCGAGACAACCAGATCGCCCTCGATCGAGCCCGCGACCTCGGCGTTACCGTTCCACACGACCACTGAGCCATCTACACGGCTACCGCTTTCCAGCGTGGCATCGCCGCTGAAGACGACTAGATCGCCTTCCAGCGCCTCGCCCCGGCCCAGCGTATAGTCCTCGTTCCAGATCACAATCCCATCGCCGGGCGGGCTACCCTCGGCCAACGCCCGGGCAGGTGAAACAACCAGCCATGCACTGACGAGCATCATCATCACTCTGCTGAGCAATAGTCCACTCATTACTTCATCCTCCGATCACTCATTGGAGACCTCGCGCAAATTGATGTTGCCGACACCAGCGGTGATCTTTATATGCAGTTCAACCTCCGCCTCGCCAAATGCGTCGTTTACATAATACCTGCCGTCTCTGAGATGGAAGCCGGGCGCGTTGATGTTGGATAGGCCCTCGGCTTCGACCTTCACCCCCACATTATCAGGCAGGCGCAAGGTAATCGCACCGACACCAGCGGCAATGTCTATTTCCGCTGTCTCGGTCCACGCACCAGTGAAGTCGAGGACAATGTCGCCCACGCCGCCCCGGACGGACATACGTCTCGGGCTGGCATTGCCGATGCCGCTCACCTCTACTCGCGAAGCCCCGCTCTCGAGCGTAAAGGTTTCGAGCGCGGCCCTGTT
This sequence comes from Anaerolineae bacterium, assembly GCA_026418995.1. Classification (GTDB taxonomy): domain Bacteria; phylum Chloroflexota; class Anaerolineae; order B4-G1; family B4-G1; genus JAOAAG01. The sequence goes on along the minus strand of JAOAAG010000149.1, from coordinate 28,057 downwards.
CACCTCGTTAAAACGCAGATCGCAGTTTCCCGCCCCCAAACTCACTTCCAGCTCTGTCAATTGCAGGCCACTGAGGTCAAGGTCTCCTCTTCCGGCACCCACGTTGATGTCCATCGCCAGCGGCACCCGAGGCGTGAACTTCAATTCCCACTCATTACGGGCTTTGCCAGTGGGCATTCCCCACTGCTCATCGGTCTCCCCCTGCCGGATGGTCAACACTCCATCCCTATACTTGATTTCTGGCTCCCACTGTGAGACGTTGTAGCGAAAGTCGCCAGAGAAAAGCACATCGGAGGTCCCCGCCTCGATCTCCAGTTCACCAGTACCGAACATGATCTCGACTGCCACCGCGTCCACGTTGCCCAGCTCAATAGTCTCATGCTTGCTTTTCATCTCCCCGACTTCGAGGGTCGGTATGTGGATCTCGACAGTGGGGAGACGGGGCATGACACAGCACGCCAGGTTGCTGAGCACAAGAAATGAAACTACCAACACTAAAGCTATCCGTCCCATCGCACCCTCCTAAGCAGCGTTATTCGGCTTGCTGAGCTGTAATAGGCCTGATAACAAGCGGCTCATTCCCAGAGCCACCAGCACACTACACAAGCTAATGGCAGCTACAGGAGAAGCCAATGCGCCAACCACAAGCGGCGTGATGCGTCCCAGCGTTTTTGCGAGGTTAAGAAGCTGGCCGAGCGTCGCCGGACCCCCACTGAGCAGGGCTGTGGTTGCGCCAGCCGTGCTGAGACAAGTGAAGAAGGCTGGCACAAACACGAGTAGGGCCAGAGTGACAGCACCAAGCGCTAGAGCGGCGCACGCGAGTGCCATCCGTTTGGTACGGTCTCTCTGTTCTAATCTGGCCATCACCTGCACACGCAGATAGGGAGGCGCGGGCACCATCTGCGCCGAGGCAAAAAGGCGATCGAGCATCTGGAGTCTGTGCCACTCACTCTGGCAGCGGGCACATCCGGCCAGGTGCTCTTCCAGCATCAAGGTACTGTCCGTACCGGAGAGACCGTCCAGTCTATCTTGCATTAATTCGATCGCCTGTCTACAGTCCATATCAAATTCCCCCGTCTCTATTCATCCCTCCGCAGGCTGGGGATGAGATGCCGTCCGCCCGACAAGGCTGTTGAACCCGCGAGAGGACAGGCTGGACCGCTACATATCCTCTTCGAGCATGTGCGCCAGGTCTCGCCTGGCACGGTGGAGACGCGATTTTACCGCGCTGACTGTCAGGTTCAGCACCTCGGCGATCTCTTCATAGGAATAGTCGTACCAGTAACGCAGCGTCATAGCCGCCCGGTCAGTAGGAGAAAGGGCGGCCAGAAGGCGCTGAATCTGCATTTCTTGCTCCCGCTGGGCAATCACACTCTCGGGATTAGGAACATCATTGTTGAGGTAGATCTCAGTTACCTCACCAGTACCGTCGGAAGCCACGATTTCATCCTCAAGGGAAAGCCAGGTCATCCGCCGTCTTCGCAGCCGATCAATACAGTAATGCGAGGCGATGGAGAGCAACCAGGAACTGAACGGACGCTGGGAATCGTAGCTGCGCAGGTGAACATAGGCACGCAGAAAGGTTTCCTGGGTGGCATCTTCTGCGTCCGCCTTGTTGCCCAGCATGCGGTAGGCCAGATTGTAAACCGGCGTCTGATAAGCGCCGACCAGGCGACTAAAGGCTGTCTGGTCGCCATTCTGGGCCAGTGTAATCCATTTGCTCTCATCGGTCACGTCTGCACTCCGCCCTACGTATTCGATGCCTGGCATTTTGTATTACGCATGATCTCGGCTCGTAGTTGCATTGATGCTGGTGAATGATGATGAGCTGAGAGTGTTTCGGTATAAGATAACTGGAGCCATGCCAAGGGATAGAGATGAGCCAAGCTTGCAGCGAAAGAGCGGGAGGAGCAACGAGACTGGACACAAGCGCTGGGCATCGAGCCTTGCTAAAAGTGCGATGTGTGGTACACTTTCAAATGACACGGGCGCTGCTGATCCTACCTGTGAAACGGGAAACGGCCAGACAGGGCGCGGAGCTAAGAAGGGGTCAAAAAGCCATCCGGCGGGTTCACGCAGGTCGAGCCGCCAGGCACACAAAGGATGCACAGATTTTTCGGCTTCCTTCGCGCTCCTGACGCCCTTGCGGTTTTTAAGAGGCGTTTCCATCTACTGGTATATCGCCGCGCACCCGCCCACGAGATGATTTTTAACCGCCCCTAAGATGACCAGCTTGCGGATCGCTATGTTGAGCGTACATACGTGCCCCCTTGCCACGTTGGGTGGCAAGGAAACAGGGGGGATGAACGTCTACGTGAGAGACCTGGCGAGCGAACTGGCTCGCAGAGGGCATCACGTAGACGTATACACACGTTCGCAAGACCCTACCATTCCCCGCATTAATAGCACCGGCCTCGGGCGTGGGGCACGGGTGATTCACCTCCCGGCCGGCCCTGAACAACCGTACGATAAACATCTCATCTACGACCACCTCCCCGAGTTCACAGCAGGAGTCCTGGCCCAGGCGGAGAGTGATGGGCTCCGTTATGACCTGCTCCACAGCCATTACTGGCTCTCCGGCGCAGTGGCGTTGGAATTGCGTCAGCGCTGGGGGGTTCCCGTAATACACATGTTCCATACTTTAGGTGAGATGAAGAACGCCGTAGCCAGACGCGCGGAGGAACGGGAACCTGAACGCCGTATTCAGGTCGAGAGAGAGCTGGTACGCAGCGTTGACCTGATAGTGGCAGCCACGCCCGTAGAGCAGGAACAACTGCTCCGGTTCTACGGGGCCGACCCCACTCGCATTCGGGTCATTCCGCCTGGCATAGACACCCAGCGTTTCCACCCCATTCCCCCGGCCTACGCCAGAAAACGCATCGGCTTATGCGAAGACTGCTGCATTATCCTCTTCGTTGGACGTATCGAGCCGCTTAAGGGTATTGACAATTTGCTCCATGCCGTCGCTTACGTCGTCGAACGGCTTCCGCACCTGCGCTCCCGCCTGCGTGTCCCTATCATCGGAGGCAACCCCGACCGCATCCGCGAGGATGATGAGATGGTCCGATTGCAGAATTTGCGGGAGGAGCTGGGCATCGGCGACGTGGTCGTGTTTCTGGGGGCCAAAGAGCAAGACCTGCTGCCCTACTATTACTCAGCGGCGGCAATGGTAGTGATGCCTTCCGACTACGAGAGCTTCGGGTTAGTGGCGCTCGAAGCAATGGCCTGTGGTACCCCGGTCATTGCCTCAGACGTGGGCGGGCTGGCTTTTCTCGTCCAACACGGGCGCACAGGCTATCGGGTACCGGCACGCGATCCCCAGGCTCTGGCACACAAAATCATCCGGCTGCTCACCGACGAGACGTTGCGACGGCGCATTGGACAGCGGGCTGCCTGCTGGGCCGAGTCTTATGCCTGGCCGCGCATTGTCGAGCATATTGAGGAGGCCTATAAGGAGCTGTTACACCCGGCCTGCAGCAACCAGGACCGTGAACGTTGCCAGAAACCAGTGGATCAGGAACGGATAGACGAACGAGCGTGTACGCCAGGCTACATACCCAAAAGCGCTGCCCCCAAATATGCAGCTTAACGTCTCGATCTCTGGTTTGCCGAAGTGGGCTATGGTGAAAGGAACAGCCTGCAGTAAAATGGCATACGGGCCGCATATCGGATAGAGTGCAAAGAGCAGGAAGCCCCGGAACAGAAATTCCCACCCAATCAAATCTAGCGCATTATCAAGCAGAAGAGGCAATGGGGCGTTAATCTGAGGCGCATAGTACTGTCGCATAGGGCCACCGCGTGCCGTGAGCAGTGCAAGCGCAGCCGCTATGCCCCATCCGACGGTTGTCAAGATCGCACCAGCTTTCAAATCCCCCAGTTGGAACCCGTACCTGGCGGGCGCATCGCGAAAGACCACTAAAATCACAAATAAGGGTACCCCCAGATAGAGAAACGCACGATCCAGCGCTTTGTACGGGAAGATGCGGTGGTAATGCTCCACCACCAATAGCAAGGTGGAGAGGATGATGACAGTGATCGCCCTATAGTCCGCTCTGGGTGCTTTCAACGGTATTGCCCTCCGGTCTTTTCCACAGGAGCACCGCGAGTATACCTGCCACAAGCACCAAGGTTACCGCCAGCCCGCCCTCTGGCCCGAAAGCGCCGCCGGTAAACCAGTCGGGGCCGGCCTCCATCAGGTTCAGCACCATCCCACCGCCGACCCCGCTACCGCTCACCTCCAGGCCGAAGATATTGCCCTGCGTCCAGTTCCAGGCCGCATGTAACGCACAGATTCCCCACAACGAGCCAGCGCGCAGAGCGTAGAGTGCTGCGAACAGGCCATAGAGCAGCAGGTTGAGCAGTGCCAAGAGACTCAGGTTGGGATTGAGGCTGTGCATAACGGCGAAAAACACCGAGGAGATGACAATCCCTGCCCATGGCCGGTAGCGCGCACCGAGGCTGGGCATCAGCCAGCCGCGCATCAGCACCTCTTCCGCTGCCCCCTGCACCATCCAGCCAGGAAAGATGACCAGCACCCCGCCCAGGGCGACCCATCCCTGGGATCCCGGGCCGCTTGTGTCAGAGGCCAGAAAGCCGGGAACAGCCATCAACAGGACCGCCCCGGCAAACATTAAGCAGCCGGTCAGCAACCCCAGCCCATACTGTCGCAGAGCATCCTTCCGCTCGAAGCCCAGAGTGTAGAAAGCACGCTTTTCATAAAGCCCGGTCCAGAGCCAGACCAGCAGGATCACCCCACCGAACGCAGAGAGCAACAAGAGCAGCGCCCGCAGGCCAGCCACGAGCGCGGAATAGGCCGATGGCACTATCTGTCCGCCAGGCCATTGGGTCAGCATCATCAACCCAGCAGGGAGCGAGGAGAGCAGCAATATCAGTACGCTAAGGGGCAATGCGGCCCACCAGGGGGTCAGGCGCTTCCCTTCCTTGGCCAGCCGTAGCAGGCGACTGTTGTTAATCCAAACAAACACTTTAACATACCCCCGACTGGCAATACGTGGCTCGGCCTGGCGGCTCACTTAGGGCACTGGTCTGCCGAATACCATATTTTGTACCACACGATCTCGTAACCGTTCGGGCTTACGTAGCGCCCGTAGTCATCCAGGCAACAGTCGGCGGGCACCGGCCAGACGATCGTCCCGGAGACGGTCAGGTAAGTCTCCACGTGAGGCAGGCTGAAGATAGAGCGATAAGGTCCGGCTAACTCGTACTCAGGGGCCACGCGGCTATAGAAGTAGCGGTACGAGCCAGCGATGCCGCCTCCCACGCCCCACTCGATCCGGCCGCTGCTCTTTGACGCATCGCACCAGGCCAGCACCGGAACGGACATCCACAACGGCCCTGATGGTGTTGGTGTGGCAGTCTGGGTAGGGGTAGGCTGGAGGGTCGGAGAAGGCGTAGGTGTGACATCCACGCGACAGGTGACGCGAAGGTCCGCTCCGATGGTCCTCCCCGCGCTCGTCTGGAGCCTCCAGACGCCGGTGTAGCTCCCATACTCTGTCGGCGCCCGCAGAGTGATTCTGAGCTCAGCCACCTCCCCGGGAGAGAGAGACTGCACGTCAGGAGTTGTGACAATCTCCAGTGCATCCCCCGACGCATAAACCAGGCTCAAGCCCTCCGGCCAGGGGCAGGTACCTGTGTTCTTGACCGTCCAGCGCTTAGTAAATGGCTGACCAGAGGCGAGAATACGAGGATACACCGGTGGATCGCCAATCACCGCCATATCGAACGTACAGCCAGCAACGTAGGTTGCCGTCAGGTCTGGAGTGGGTGTGGCGGTGGGGGTGGGGCTTGGAGTCGGGGTACGGGCAGCCGCTTCCTGAGTGGACAGCGCATCCCTGGTAGCCAGCGCCGCGATGACACCCGCCGAGACTTGTGTGGAGAGAAAGCCGTAGGTGGACGTCAGATCGGGTGTTGACGTGGCGGTAGGTGGCGCGGTAGCCGTAAACAGAGGCGTTGGCGAAGGAGACGCGAGGGCAGGCCACCATTCCTTCGTCATCCCCGTGCCCGCAAGAACGGCAAAAGTGCCCAGCGCCAGCACCAGTACGGCCGCTATGCCTGTCAGCCATCGTCGGCCCAGATGGAGGCGAGATGGCCTCCCTCTTCCCTGTTGCTCCACAGGGAAAGCGATCTCAGAGCTCGAGGGGGGCTCAAAAGATGGCACCGTAATCGGCTCACCGGCCAGCGCTCTCCTCAAATCGGCGGCAAAATCCGCTGCGCTCTGGTAACGCTGATCAGGATCCTTTGCCAAGGCGCGGGTAATCACTGCTTCAATCCCTGGTGGGAGAGCAGGGTTAAGGAGTGTCGGGGGCGTGAGTGGGGCGTTGATGTGCTTCAGTACAATACCCAGGGGGGTGTCCGCGTCGAAAGGGAGTTTACCCGTGACCATCTGATAGAGCACCACGCCCAACGAGTAGATATCGGACCTTTTGTCGCCAACCTTGCCCAGCCCTTGCTCCGGGGCCATGTAGGCGGGCGTCCCCACCATCGCTCCGCTGGCGGTAAGGGTGGTGGTGTTGACCATGCGGGCAATCCCAAAATCAGACAGGATCACCTGGCCGTTCGAGGTCAGCATGATGTTGGCGGGCTTGATGTCACGGTGCACCATGCCGTGTCGGTGGGCATAGTCGAGCGCGTCAGCGACGGAGAGGGCGATGTGCACAGCCTCTTCCAGTGGCATCAGCTCCCCGGCCTCCCCCAATTCCCGCAGGCGGGTCTTCAGGTTCGGGCCGTCCACGAACTCCATCACCATATAGTAGGAGTGGGTTTCGGGGTCGAAGTCGAAATCGTAGACCTGCACGATGTTGGGGTGACGGAAGGTAGCCACACTTCTGGCCTCGCGCTGGAAGCGGGTCAGGAAGTCCTCCTCTTCAGCCAGGAAGGGGTGCAATACCTTGATGGCCACATAACGGTCGAGACCGGGATGGTAGGCCTTATACACCTCGGCCATGCCCCCGCTCCCGATATGCTCGACAATGCGGTACTTGCCCAGCGTCTTACCGATCAGCGTCTTATCCCTCTTTCGCAGGACTTACGCGGTTGGCGCTCCACTGCTGAGGGGAGCTCATCCTGTGAGGTTCCGTCCAGCCCAAGCCTCCCAGTTGTGAGCCCCCGCCTTCAACTTCCTTCATTGTACACGATAAGCGCATCGCTAACGTGTAGAGAGCGTTGCGGTTTTGTTAATATGGAGTTACAGGTCACTCAAAGCAAACCGTCAGCCATTCAGGCTGACGGTTTTCACACTCTTGCCTAAGAGCAACATCGGGGCACCGCCGAGATGAAATAGAGCGGGTGAGGGGATTCGAACCCCTGGCATTCAGCTTGGGAAGCTGACGTTCTACCGCTGAACTACACCCGCCTGCTTATATTATAAACTCACAGTCACTAAATGTCAACCGGGCGTATTCCTTGCAAAGCGACAAGCGAACAGCATCTTGACAATCCCGCTTTTTCGGTATATCATGACTATGAGTCAGTTAATGACCGCCGGTTGGCGCGGGAAGGGGCTGATGTGACCACCAGAGCACGCCGCGAGCGGGAAAAAGAGGAGCGCCGGCAAGCCATCCTCCAGGCTGCGCGGAAGGTATTCTTCCAGAAGGGCTTCCACCGCGCCACGGTGGACGATGTAGCCGAGCTGGCAGAGCTTAGCAAAGGAACCGTATACCTCTACTTCGAGAGCAAGGAGACCCTCCTTGCTCATTTGCTTTTAGAGGGACTGGATGAGCTGCTGGAACGCCTGGAGGAGGTCTACGCGGAGACGCCTTCCGTCCCCGCCGATGAGCGGCTGCGTAAACTAGGACTCGCTTACCTCGATTTTTTCACAGAGCAACCGGATTATTTCTGGCTGTTAATGGCCACAGACCGGGGACGTTTTCAGGAGACGGTCACGCCTGAGATATGCCAGCAAGTCCTCTCGATCAGTCTGGAGGGACTGGACCTGGCAGCACGCGCTATCCAGCAGGGCGTCGAGGAAGGCGTATTTCACTGCCAGAGCCCACGGCAAGCGGCCACCATCTTGTGGGCCACGCTGAATGGCGTACTTGAACTGATGGCACACCCCCTGCGGCGGGAAATTGTCGGCATCGAGCGCGCAACGCTCTACCGAGAAGCGCTGGAGACCTTCATCCGCAGCCTGCAAGTTGACCTCACCAGAACTTAAATAGCCGCCCCACACTATAGCCAGGCCCACTCCCGGAGTTAAGGTTGCGCACGGCGAACGGCACAAGCAGACCTGACGCCGACGATATGGTTGGTTGGGGTTCCGGGCGGATATTCCGCCGCCAGCGCAGGAATTGGGGTTTCCTGCACACACGAACAGGAGGTGCCAGTTGAAAGACGTGGTCATTGTCTGTCCGGTGCGCACGCCAGTGGGAGCACACGGCGGTGCGCTGCGCGATAAACGGGCCCAGGACCTGGCGGCAATCGTCTTCAAGGCGGTGCTCGAGCGCACAGGACTGGACCCGGCTGTGCTGGATGAGGTCATTCTTGGCAACATCGGCAGCCCTTCAGAGGCCGCGAACATCGCCCGGGTGGCTGCACTAATGGCCGGCATTCCTATCGAGGTACCCGCCTTCACCGTCCAACGCAACTGTGCCTCCGGCATGCAGTCCATCACCTCGGCCTATCAGGCCATCCAGGCCGGCGACGGCGAGATTTACCTGTGCGGCGGTACCGAGAGCATGAGCAACATCCCCTACGTCCTGAAAGGCGCCCGCTGGGGCTACAGGCTGCGCCACGCCGAGCTGACCGATGCCTTATGGGAAGGGCTGACCGATCCCATCTGCAACCAGATTATGGGACGCACTGCAGAGAACCTGGTAGAGAAATACAATATCTCCCGCGAAGAGCAGGACTATTACGCTGTACAGTCCCACAAGAAAGCCTTTATGGCCCAGCGGATGGGGAAGTTCGACGAGGAGATCGTGCCTGTAGAGGTGGTCAAGAAAGTGGCCGGCCAGGAGGTAGCACGGGAGAAGATCGTCCAGGATGAGACAATCAACGCGGGGCTGACGGTGCAGAAGGCAGCGCTCTACCCGGCCGTATTCAAGGAGAACGGCACGGTCACTCCGGCCAACTCCTGCCCCATCTCCGACGGCGCGGCAGCGATGATTGTATGCACCGCAGAGAAGGCACAGCAATTGGGGCTCAAGCCCACAGCCCGCATCGTCAGTTATGCTTACGCGGCAGTGGAGCCGGCCTATATGGGTATCGGCCCGGCCTTTGCCATGCCCAAGGCACTCCAGAAGGCGGGCCTCACCCTCGACGACATTGACCTGATCGAGTTGAACGAGGCCTTCGCCGCCCAGTGCCTGGCCGTCGGCAAGGAAATGGAGGCCCAGGGGCATCACTGGAACTGGGACAAAGTCAACGTCAATGGAGGAGCTATTGCCCTGGGACACCCCGTGGGCGCTACTGCCGCCAAACTGGTCGCCACCCTCACCTACGAGATGCAGCGTCGCAAAGCACGCTACGGCATTGACACCATGTGCGTCGGTGGTGGGCAGGGCGGCTGTCTGATTCTGGAACGGATTCCGATGGATTAACACAATACGGAATACGCAGTACGCAATACGCAATACGTACTCCGTACTCCGTATTCCGTATTCCGTATTCCGTATTCCGTAATAGTAAGAAGGGAGGCGACATGTACATCTTTAAGGCTGCCGTAGTCGGTGCCGGAACGATGGGGGGCGAGATCGCTCAGGTCATCACCTTCTCTGGCCTGCCGGTCGTGCTCAAGGACATTGACCAGAAAATGCTCGACGCGGGGCTGGCTAAGGCGCGCTCCATCTACCAGCGTCGGGTGGATAAGGGCAAGATGAGCGCCAGCGAGATGGAAGCGAAAATGGACCTCATCACCCCCACCCTGACCTACGACGGATTCGAGGATGTGGACATTGTCATCGAGGCGGTACCCGAAAAGATGGAGATTAAGAAAAAGGTGTTCCAGGAACTGGACGAGGTCTGCCCGGAACAGACTATCTTCGCCAGCAACACCTCTGCCCTCTCCATCTCCGAAATGGGCGCCGCCACGAAGCGACCCCACAAGATGATCGGCATGCACTTCTTCAATCCGGCCAGCGTGATGAAGCTGGTCGAGGTGATTCCCGGGCTGGATACTTCCCAGGAGACTATTGACGACGTGGTGATGTTCGCCGAGAGTCTGCGCAAGCTACCCGTCGTCGTCCGCGAGTGCCCGGGCTTCCTCGTCAACCGATTGCTGCTCCCATACCTCAACGAAGCGACGAAGGCGCTGGAAGAGGGAGCGGCGACGGCGACGGAGATTGATCAGGCCATCGTCGCGTGGGGCATGCCGATGGGACCTTTCACATTGATGGACATGCTCGGGCTGGATGTCTGTGCCCACGTGGGCGCGTACCTCTACTCCGAATACGGCGAGCGGATGAGCCCGGCCCCGCTGTTCATCAAGCTGGTCGAGGCCGGACGCCTGGGGCAGAAGACCGGCGCAGGGTTTTATGATTACCCCGGCGGGGAGTCGGAAGTCGTGCACGCTATGATTAAGGAACTCCAGGATGCCGGCGCGGTGCCGCGCGGCACCAAATTCAGCGTGGAGCGGCTGATGTTCCCACTCATCAACGAGGCCGCGCTGTGCCTTCAGGAAAATATCGCTAGCCTGAATGATATTGACCTCTCGATGGTCGCAGGCACAGGGATGACCTACGGCGGCGAGCGCATCGGCCCGCTAGCCATCGCCGACAAGATTGGCCTGGATGTGGTGGTGGCGAAGCTCGAGGAGCTGGAGCAAGAGCTGGGGCCGCGCTTCCGCCCCTCCCGTCCGCTCAAGCTGCGCGTCCGCGCTGGTCACCTGGGGGTGAAGACGGGGAAGGGATTCCACGAGTACGCGTAGCGCGTTGCGTGTTCCGTGTTGCGTACTCCGTGTGGCGTACTCCGTGCTGCGTATGGTGGAGGGAGAAGCTACGATGGGCAACTGGCAGTATATCCGCACCGAGGTCGAGGAGAGGATCGCTTTGCTGACCATTGACCACCCGCCGGTCAATTCATTCAACAGGCAGGTGGTGATGGAGCTGGAAGAGGCCGTGGATGAGTTGCTGGCTAACGATGAGGTCAAGGTTGTGATCATCACCGGAGGCGGGACCAATGCCTTCGTGGCCGGCGCAGATATCCCAGAAATTAAGGCGCTGTTTGAGAGCGGCGATACCGCTGCCGCCGCCGATTTCCTCGCGCGCGGGCAGCGGGTGTTCCGCAAGATTGAGCAGTCGCCCAAACCCTTCATCGCCGCGATCAACGGCTATTGCCTGGGCGGCGGCCTGGAGCTGGCGATGGCCTGCCACCTGCGCGTCTGCTCCGACCGGGCGCGGCTGGGACAGCCGGAGACCAACCTGGGAATTATCCCCGGCTGGGGCGGGACGCAACGGCTGCCCCGGCTGGTCGGGCGAGGAAAGGCGATCGAGATGATCCTGACCGGCGATATGATCACCGCCCAGGAGGCCTACCGCATCAACCTGGTCAACAAAGTGGTGCCGGACGGGGCAGTGCTCAAGGAAGCGCGCGGTCTGGCCCGTAAGATCGCCCCCAGGTCCAAGTTCGCTATCGCTGCCGCTTTGCAGGCTATTGATGAAGGGCTCCAGCTCCCCATTGAGGAAGGGCTGAAAGTAGAGGCCAGCCAGTTCGTCGTCCTCTCGGAAAAGGAAGATCCCCGCGAGGGGTTGAGTGCCTTCCTGGAGAAACGGCAGCCAGAGTTCAAGGATCGCTAGCCGTCCGTAGCAGTGGCAGGACCGCGTTCTGATGCCGACCTGACGTTCACTACGTCGCTCCATCGTCGCTCGTCACAGGGACAACGTTGACCACCCTGTAGCTACGTCGCAGCTCGTCGTTGCCACAACATCCTGAGTCAGCCGTCATCAGAACCGTTACTGCGGGTGTGCCGACCCCGTGCCTCTTTACCGAGCCACCGCTGCCCCGGCACGGGGTCGGACATCCTACCCCTTTCACCCTGAGTGAACAGGAGGTCCGGTATGGACTTTGCCTTGAGCGAAGAGCAAGAGATGTTCCGCTCCATGTTCCGCGACTTCTCCACCAAAGAGATCGCCCCCTATGTAGAAGAACTCGACCACGCGGAAAAACCACCCCTGGACGCACTGCGCAAAGCAGCCCGACAGGGCTTCCTGGGAGCCACCGTGCCCGAGGAGTACGGCGGCGCTGGCCTTGACCCCCTAAGCTACGCTCTGCTTATCGAGACCTTGGCGGGCGATTGTATGTCCACCGCCATCACGCTGGCCACTCATGTCAGTCTGGTAGCGATGCCCATCCTGGCCCATGGCACAGATGCTCAGAAGGAGGACTGGCTGCCTCGCCTGTGCAGCGGCGAGGCGATCGGCGCCTTCGCCCTCACCGAGCCGGACGCCGGGAGCGACACCAGCCGGCTCCACACCCGCGCCATCGTGGAGGGAGACGAGGTGCTTCTGGAAGGAGTGAAAACCTGGGTAGCCAATGGCGAGATCGCTGGCCTGTTCCTTGTTTTCGCACGGGGCGAAGCCGGTCACGAGGCCTTTCTGGTACCGAGGGATGCCCCCGGCCTGACAGTCGGCTACCGCGAACCAACGCTGGGCCTGCGTTGCGTCACCTTCAACACGCTCTATCTGGAAGGGTGCCGCATCCCGTTGAGCAACCGGCTTGGTGGACCGGGCGACGGAGGACGTATCGCCCAGGAGGCCCAGGACCTGATGGCGATAGCGCTTGCCGCAGCCGGGCTGGGCGTGGCCGAAAGCGCCCTCCAGGTCGCGGCCAAATATGCCACCGAGCGCGTTCAGTTCGGCGTGCCTATCGCCCAGAAACAGGCGATCCAGAATTATGTCGCCGGCGCGATGATCGAGACAGAAGCATTACGCTACCTGGTGTACCACGCGGCCTGGCTGGTGGAACAGGGGAAGGATATCTCCTTTGATGCCTCCATTGTTAAAGCCTTCGGCGCCAGAGTCGCGCGCAGCGTCACCAACCGGATGCTCCAGGTGATGGGCGGCTACGGATACATGGAGGACTATCCGCTGGCACGCAAGTACCGGGACGCCCGTGCGCTGCACATCATCGGCGGGCCGACGGAATGGCACGACTTCCGCATCGCCCGGCACATCTTCGCCGGGTTGGACCTCGCTATCGCGCCATAGGAGGTGAGGGAAAATGGACTTCACTTTTTCTCCAGAACACCGTGCCCTGCGCCGGATGATCCGCGAGTTTGTGGAGAATGAGATCGCTCCTCTCGCAGCAGAGCTTGACCGAACACATCGGGTACCGTTCGAGACGATGCGTAAACTCGGCGAGGTTGGCCTGCTGGGCGTGTGTTTTCCCCAGGAGTATGGGGGGATGGGCGCCGGCGAGATCGGCTACTGTATCCTGATGGAGGAGCTGAACCGTGTCTGCACCTCCACAGGCACGAACGTCGGGGCACACATCGGCATCGGCGCGATGGCGATCTACCTGGATGGCAACGAAGAACAGAAGCGGAAGTATCTGACGCCGCTAGCACGCGGGGAGAAGATCGCCGCCTTCGGGCTGACTGAATCGGGCGCCGGCTCGGACGCCGCCGCTATCCGCACCAGGGCAGTGCGGGAAGGGGATTCCTGGATTCTCGACGGCGGCAAGGTGTTCATCACCAACGGCGGTTATGCCGACATCGTCACCGTGATGGCCGTCACCGATCCGGCGCTGGGCGCCCGGGGTGGTGTGACGGCCTTCATTGTCGAGACGCAGTGGCCTGGCTTTAAGGTAGCCCGCGAGGAGGACAAGATGGGCATCCGTGGGACCAGCACCGCCGAGATCGTCTTCGAGGAGCTGCGCGTGCCGCATGAGAACGTGCTGGGCAAGGTGGGCGAGGGGTTCATCACTTTTATGAAGGCGCTGGACATGGGCCGGCTGACCTTGGGCGCGGCCTGCATCGGCGGCGCGGAGATGGCGCTCGAATCGGCGGTCAGGTGGGCTAAGACGCGCAAGCAGTTCGGGGTCGCACTGGCGCACAAACAAGCGGTGCAATGGATGATCGCCAATATGGCGACGGAGATCGAGGCACTGCGCAGCCTGGTCTACCGGGTGGCCTGGATGGTTGATACCGGCCAGCCCTTCACCCAACTGGCAGCGATGTGCAAGCTGTATGGCTCCGAGGTAGCCTCGCGGGCCATTGATATGGCACTGCAAATCCACGGTGGCCTGGGCTTCACACGGGATTTCCCCATCGAGCGGGGCTTCCGCGATGCCCGTATCGGCGAGATTTACGAGGGCACTAGCGAGGTGCAGCGCATCGTTATCGCCAGCAACATCTTCCGCGAGCACGGGGTGCGGATCAGGCCGTAGGTTGGGGATCCGGGGTTGGGGGTTCGGGAGGTTGGGGAATCGGGGTCTGGGATTGGGGGTTCGGGAGGTAAGGGGCGATTACCATTCCCACAAACAGGGGAGGACGTTATGCGTGCGATCGTTGTATTGGGACGGGTGCTTGATCCCGCCGGTATCGTGGTCAACCGGCGGGCCGGACGTATCTTTGTCAACCGCGAGGAGTATATCCTGCCGCCAGCCGATCGCTGCGCACTTGAGGCTGCTATGCGCATCAAAGACGCGACCGGATGTGAGGTCATTGCCCTGCCGCGTGCCCTCTTTCCCGACGACGATGTGCTGCGCCAGGCGCTGGCGATCGGGGCTGACCGGGCCATTTACCTGAGCGGCAGGGGCCCTGACTGTGCCGATGACGCCTTTATGGCGTCTGTGCTGGCAGCGGCCATCAGACAACTGGGGGGCGCAGACCTGGTGCTGACCGGTGCCACAACGCTCGACACCGGCTGGACACAACTGGGCCCACGCCTGGCCGAGATACTGGACTGGCCGCAAATCCTGGATGCCTGGCAGGTCGAGGTTCAGGATAGTATGACTGTGGTGCAGGCGGTGGTGCCTGCGGACGGGGGTTACGCGCTAGCAGAGGCCGATCTGCCCGCCCTTGTCACTATCGCGGCCGGTGCGCTCAAGTTGCGCTATCCCAACGGCGTGCGCCTGATCAACGTCTACAGGGGCATCGGTGCAGTAGCAGAGGCACTGGAACGGTGGGAATGGCAGACGCTCCTGGAAGAGAGACCCACGCCAGTGCTGGAACGTCGTGGCCAAGAGTTCCCACCGGAACGGGAGCGGGGCGTGCGCGTCAGCGGCAGCGCCGCGGAGATGGCCCGGGCCGTAGCCGGAGCATTGCGACAGCGGCTGGGACGGTGAGGGGGGTGGCACGATGGACATCTCGTATCTTGACCTGTTGATGGCTCAACAAGAGGAATTCGCCGCCGAGGTTGGCGGCGGGGGCGGGGTCTGGGTGGTCGCCGACGTGGTGGATGGAGCCCTGGCCCCGGTCACCCTGGAGGCGCTGGGCCTGGCGCGGACGCTGGCCGACTCGCTCGGGGCATACGTCTATGGGGTGCTGCTTGGCGAGGGCATCACCGCATTGGCGCAGACGCTTTACCAGGCCGGCGCTGACGGCGTGCGCGTTGCCGACGACCCGCTGCTGGGCCGCTTTGCACTGGAGCCCTACCTGAAGGTGCTGAGCGATTTGTTCGAGCAGGAGAGGCCGGAGGTGGTTATCTTCGGGGCCACCCCCCAAGGCAGCGCACTCGCCCCCCGTCTGGCCCAGCGCACGGGCGGCGGGTTGATCGAGCGGATCACACGGGCAAGCCTGGACGAGGCTACCCGCACAGTAGTGGGAGCGGTGCCCATCTACGGGGGCGAGTATTTCGAGCTGCTGGCCTGTCCCGCAGCACGCCCTCAGTTCCTCACCATAACGCCTGGCGCGTTCCCGGCGCCGTTTATGGATACCCGCCGTCGCGGAGAGCCGTCCTCGCTCCCGGTCGAGCCCGTGACGCCACGGGTGCGGCTGTTGGGTGTAGCCGAGGGCTTCGCGCCGCCGCCCCTGCCACTGAAACGAGCACCGCTGATCGTAGCGGCCGGGCGACAGGCCGGGGACTTCGAGTCCGTCCGGGCGCTGGCGTCGGTACTGGGTGCGCAAGTGGCCGGCGACCGTGGCGCATACGACGCGGGCTGGATTGGGCGTGAGCAGGTGGTGGACGTGCGCGGCACGACCGTCGCGCCGCAGGTGTACATAGCGGTAGGCATCCAGGGGGACACGTTCCACAACGCGGCTATCGAGGAGGCCCGCTACATCGTCGCCATCCACCCCGACCCGGAGGCACCGATCTTCGAGGTCGCTGACCTGTGCGTGGAGGCGCAGCCGGCTCAGTTCCTGCCGGAGCTGTTAGAAGCGCTGAAATCGGGTAAGACTTGAAAGAGGCCCCGATTTACCCCACACCGCGAAATTTCTGAAGGATAGTGAGGATGGCTCACAATAGGTTTACCCCAAAACTGCACAGCACGCCAAGAACGCAAAGGTAAGAGATATTTCGTGCGCTGCGCGGCCTGTGCGGTGTTTCACAAGGCATTCCTATCCCCGCCCAGCACGGCGTCACCGCCTACCAGGCCTCCGAAGTATAAACCGTTTTTCCCCGGAATTTGAACCATCCCGGATAGTGAACACCTATTGTGACTCATCCCTCGCCCGGCCGCTTAACTCCTCCTGTTCCATCTCAATCAGCGCGCGGGCTACAGCCTCGATAGCCACACGTTGCTTGCGGTACAGGTCCGACTCGCTGATCGCCAGCCGCTGCGCGATCTCCCGCACCCGGCGCCCCTGGAGAAACTTCAGCTCGAGGATGTTGTACAGCAGCCACTCCGGTGTGGTCATCTTGCGCTGTCCCTCCGGGCGCAGCCGCTCGATAGCCTGTCTCAGGACCGTTTGCATCCCGTGGAGGGTGTTACCATTATGCTCCTGCGTAGCGCGCTCCACCACATGAAGGGAGCGGAGGGGACTATCCAGCAGCTTCGGGCCACCCCAATAGTGATCGAGCGCATCCCGTACCCACTCGCGGAACTCGGCGTCCACACCCGGGGTAAACCCGCTGAGCGCTCGTTCCCCAACATAGGGAACAATCCCCCGACGGCGCTGAATCTCCTCGATCTGGGGGATAAGCCGCTCCAACGCGCCAAAGAGGCGCTGCTGAAGTTGACGGTCCTCCAGGGCGGCTGCCGCCTGGTTCAACAACGCTTCCAGGCCAGCCCATTCCTCCTGCGTCAGTTCCGGCTGGGCTGCCCTTGCTGTCACACCCACCACACCCAAGATACTCCTCTGCTCGTCGGTGCGCAGGGGGAACAGCCAGTACCCATCCCACAGAAATACATGATGCCGCCGTGCTTGCGTCTCCTGCGGTGGCTGGTCTTCCGGCTGTGCCAACCAGGCCTGGGGAGGCAGGTTCTCGGCTGTGCCAGGCAAGAGGGGACCGCAGACCACTTCCAGACGAGCCGCGCCGTTCTCCACCACCGCGACGAAGGCTGTCTCCACCCGCAACAGGTCACAAATGGCAGTGAGCACGTTCTCCAGGAACTGGCGCAGGTCAGTTGTGGTAAGCAGGCGGTTGCTCAATTCCTGTAACCGGGCGATCTCCGGCTGGTCACGACGGTAGAGCAAGCGGTCAATCAGTGGCTTGGCCAGCTCGATGGCCAGTTGCATCAGGATGATCACGCCGACGACCCCGAAGAGCATTAATCGCCGTCCCGGCAAGCCCAACCACCCCTCGGCCTGGGAAGCAGCGATGATGACGATCACGGCCAGCGTGGCAACCAATGGCCCCCGCAGCAGAAAACGTGCCAGCCGATGCTTCACTACCCGGTCAGGGGTCAGGGTGCCGAAGAAAGCCACGCTATAGGAAAGAGCCACCAGCATCGAACCGACGCCGATATTGCTCAGCACCAGCAGCACCCAGAAGGCCATCTCGCTGACGGAAACGGGCCAGCCAGCGACGAGCAAATAGGGGAAAACCCCGGCCGCCGGTGCTGCGAAGGCGGCCAGTAGATAGCTCATCCGTCGGCGCGAGGTCGAGGTTAAACAACGACGGCGGGCCCACAAGACATTGGCGCCACCCCAGCCGACGGCCGCAAAGAAGTACACGGCGAACAGAGGGAAAAGCGGGCCACGCAACAGGTGGGGCACGCGATGCTCGATCTCCCCATCCCGCACGATCAGGTCGCTGAAGGCTACCCCTAGCAGTACAAGGAGGCTGAGCAGGTAGCCAAGCCGAACGATTGTGCTGCGCCACGTACTGTGCACGCCGGTGGTGACCAGCACCGCGTTTGAGAAGGCCAGATACGCAGCCGGCGCAAAGGCTATCCCCACCCACTGGAAACGCAGCCATGGCAGAGCAGCCTCGGCATCCCTGACGCCGGACAGGGCCAGGTCCACCAGGTATACCACGATCACACAGGCCAGCAGTATGACAAAGGAACGCGCTACTCTGTGGTGAGGATTATAGACGGCCAGATAGAGCAGGAGAGCACAGGAGAAAATCACAATGCCGGAGGTCAGGACAATGTTGATCCATTCCAACAGTGCTAGAAGAGTCGTCGCAGACACAAGCCCCATGACCGCACCGTCTCTCCCTACCGCAGGGACATTCCGAAGAAGAGAGCGATATCCTGAGCCGGCCAGTAATGGTCTACGTAACCACAGAGGGTAAGCCCACGCGATTTACAGAAGCGTATCGCCGGATAATTCTTGGTCTGGACCTCGATAAGTAACCTCCTCATACCCTGGCTGAAGCCCCACCAGGAAGCTGCCTCCAGCAGGCGGGTGCCTATGCCCTGCCGCCGCAGGGGCCGGTCCACAACCAGCTCGTTTACCCAGGCGATGCAGGGACCAGCTTGCGCGGTGACGGCGACGTAGCCACAGATACGCCTCCCCTCCTCGGCCACCAGCAATGCATCGCACTGCTGCCAGCTCCTGCGCAACTCCTCACCTCGCAGCGGGTATTCCACACGCACCTCGCGGGGAAGACGCGCCTCCCTGAAGGTCACCATGAGGATGCTGTTCCCTTCCCCCTCCCGGGCCTCCATTTGCCAGACCCGGTCAGTGGTGTACGAGTGGTCCAGGGCAGCGCAGGCTTCCAGGTCTCTTGACTCTGCCGGGCGTATATGCATGGCGATGCTCCCGCATTCATTCTACCATATGCTATTGCCGGGGCAAGAGAGTGTGCCCCAACCATTCCATAACAACGGCTTCAATCGCTCCGGCCTCCGTCGTGGCTACGTCGAACCAGCGGATGGCCGGATCGGTCAGGCGGAACCAATTGTACTGATGGCGGATGAAGCGACGGGTAGCCCGTTTGATCTCACGCACCACGTCCTCGAGTGTGGCGCGGCCCTCGAAATAAGGGCGAAACTGAGCATAGCCCAGGCTGGACATCGCCGGTAGATGCCAGCCATAGCCCGCCTCCACTAACCGCCGCACTTCATCCTCCAGACCGGCAGCGATCATCTGCTCAACACGCCGGTCGGCGCGCGCATAGAGAAGCGCTCGCTCCATCGTCAACCCGATCTGGAGTATGGAATAGGCGGGCGGCTGCTTACGCTGCTGCTCCGAAATGGGGCGGCTGGTGAGGAGACACACCTCCAGCGCACGGATGACGCGGCGCACATTGCGCGGATCAATGCGCTGTGCAGCCGTGGGGTCAAGCGAGGCCAGGCGGGCATAGAGCGCACCAGGTCCTTCCTGGGCCGCTTGAGCCTCCAGCGCGGCCCGCAACTCAGGCTGAGGTGGGACACGAGGGATACTCCATCCCTCAATCACAGCACGTATATACTGGCCGGTTCCGCCCACGAGTATGGGAAGCCGGCCACGGGCATGCACCTCCCCGATGGCAGCATAAGCCTGCTCCTGAAACTCAGCTAAACCCACTGTCTGGTCGGGATCAGCGATATCAATCAGATGATGGGGTATACGGGCACGCTCCTCCAGCGTGGGCTTGGCCGTGCCGATGTCCATGCCCCGATAGAACAGGCGCGAGTCGGCGGAGATGATCTCCGCACCCAATCTCTCAGCCAGGTAGAGGGAGAGGGCCGTCTTGCCTACAGCCGTGGGCCCGACGAGGACCAGTAAGGGGTCAGGACGCAGAATGCAGGGGGGAAGGCCCTCGCCTCCCGCCTCCTGCCTACTCGATGCTCTCATACACCTCCACCCGCAGCAACCTCCCGGCCCGATCCATTTCCACAGCCACCAGCCCGACACGCCAGTTCACATCATACGGATTATACCCGTGTTCGACCAGGTAGGTCAGTGCCACCTGGAGCATGCGCTCTCGTTTCGCTTCTCCCAGCGATTCCTCTGGCGTGCCAAACTCGTCTCCACGCCGTGTACGCACCTCGAAGAAGGACCATCCGTTGTCCCGGCAGGCGACAATATCCACCTCACCCGCCGGACAGCGCCAGTTGCGCTCCACGACCCGGTACCCCTGGCGGATCAGCTCGGCGGCAGCCAGCGTTTCCCCACGCCTGCCCAGGCCTATTCTGGCATTAGCTGGCAGTTTCGCCTGCACAGCGACACCTCGAGAGGAGGGATTTCTCCAACCCACCCGCACCAACTTTCCCCATGCGACGCCGACCACTCTGCGCCGACACATGCTGGATGATGCATGAGGTTGAGACCATGGCTTCCTGGTCAGGGCAACCTTTCCAAACTGTCCTGCCTCGGCTGGCTAACCGCGCGCAAGTAATAAGCGCACTCCTCTTTCAGAACACACTTCCCACACTGGGGAACACGGGCCAGGCACACGGCCCGCCCGTGCGCGATCAGATTGAGATGGAACGCATAGTAGGCCTCCGGCGGCACAATCTGCTCCAGCAACGTATGCGCTTTTTCGCGATCAGTGCGCTCAGGAATCAGCCCCAGCCGACGGGTTACCCTGTGAATGTGGGTATCCACTGGAAAGGCCGGTTTCCCCAGCGCGAAAAGCAGAACAATCGCAGCGGTCTTGGGCCCCACGCCAGGGATGCTCAGCAACCAGGCACGTGCCTCTTCCAGTGCCATATCCTTCAGGAAGTCAAGCGTAATGCTTCCCTGTGTCGCGGTGATATGGCGCAGGGCATGCTGGATACGCGGGGCCTTGGTGGGGGCCAGCCCTGCTGGGCGGAGAGCCTCGACCAGCTCTGCAGGCGGGGCATCGCGTACCGCCTCCCACGTCGGGAAACGCTCACACAATCGCGCGAACGCTATATCCCGGTTGACGTCGCTGGTGTTTTGGGAGATCATGGTGGACACCAGCGTGGCAACCGGGTCGCGGGGGTGCCAGGGATGGTCGCCGTACTCGGCCAGGAGCAATTGATGAATCCGGAACGCAGCCGCAGTAGCTTGACCTTCCATGGGACAGTGACGGTTGAGTATTGTAGCACAAGTCTCGCCGCAGGACAACTCTTCACCGTGGTCATCATGTTCTTGACAAAGCTGCGAATCGGGCTACAATGTTGGCATCACGTCCAGAAAATACAACGGAGGTAAGCTAAAATGACCTATGTGATCACCAGAAAATGTGAGCGAGCCGGGCTGTGCGTGGATGTCTGCCCCACCGATTCCATCCACTGGGTAGATGATGATCCGGAGTGGCCCACCTATTACATTAATCCAGAGACCTGTATCGAGTGTGGGGCATGCGAAGCCGAATGCCCCAACGAAGCAATCTTCCACGAGGATGACGTGCCTGAGGAGTACAAAGACGACATCAGGCGGAACGCCGAGTACTATGAGAGCGGGCCGGGCGCCGACCAGGTGTAGCATCTCAATCACAAGTCTACAGTGAAAAGTGAAAGGGGGTGAGTGACGTGGCAATGAAGATTACCGACGACTGCATCGCATGTGGCTCATGCGAGCCGGTCTGCCCAGTCGGGGCCATCTCCGAAGGGGAAGAACACTACGTGATAGACCCGAACGTGTGCGTCGAGTGCAAGGGCTACTACGACGAGCCGCAGTGCGCGGCGGCCTGTCCCAGTGACGCCATCGTGAAAGCCTAGCGTGCCAGGCAGCAGACACTGCCCTTCCTCCTTCTCCGCCTGAGAAGCTCTCCCGCTCCCTGTGGGAGCGGGATTTTTGTTCCCGCCAGCCGGTTGCCTCCTGCTGGGCAGCAAGCCTGTCCCAAAAATCCCAAAGTTTGTCCCAAAAGTGGTAGATTTGTTTCAGGAGTGATGGTAAAGTAATGGTGGTTTCTGGCACCGGGCCAGATGAAGTATCTATCTCAGGAGGAGGAAAGATGGAGCAGCGAAAGCTAAAGCGTCGTGAGTTCTTACAGTTGTCGGCGGCCGCTACGCTTGGAGCTGTAGCTACGGCCTGTGCCCCCGCTACCCCTCAGGTGATCAAGGAGACGGTCCCGGTAGAAGTCACCAAAGTGGTGCCCCAGGAAGTCAAGGTGACCGTCGAGGTGGAGGTGCCCAAGGGGTGGGGAGAGGCGCCCTCGCTGGCGGAAAAGGTGAAGGCCGGGGAACTGCCGCCTGTGGATGAGCGGTTGCCGGTGAATCCCTTTGTGGTTGGTGGGCGTGAGGCCATTGGCGTCTACGGCGGCGAGGTGCGCATGATCCACTTCGACACCGTCTGGTCGGTTGACACCTACGACTGGTACACCGACCGGATGGTGCAATACTCGGACATAGACCTGCGCACACTTGTCCCCAACATGATTGAAAGCTGGGAGGGGACAGACGACGGCACCACCTACACCATCCACATGCGCGAGGGGATGAAGTGGTCAGACGGGCATCCGCTCACCACCGAGGACGTGGACTTCTGGTGGAACGATTGGGCCACCGTCGAAGGGCTGGGCTGGGTCGGTCAGGCGTTTGCTGGCATCCAGAACAAATGGCCCACCATCGAGATCGTTGACGATTATACCTTCCGCGTCAAGTTCGATTATCCCTTCGGTATCTTCCCCCACCTGCTCACCCGCCACCCCGGAGGCTACCCCGCCGAGGGGCCTTTCGTGCCCAAGCATTTCCTGAAGGACTACCACATCAAGTACGCTGGCGAGGAAGCCCTGAAGAAGCTGATGGATGAACTGGGGGTGGATACGTGGGAGAACGTCATCAACCGATTTATGCAGTGGGGGATGAACACCTGGCAGTTCCCGCAGTATGCTAAGGGCTTCCCGACCCTGTCGCCCTGGATTCCGGTGGAGTATCCGGCGGAGGGGCTGGTCATTTTCGAGCGCAACCCCTACTACTGGAAAGTTGACATGGCCGGCAACCAGTTGCCCTACATTGACACGCACCGTCTGGAGTACCTGGCCAAGACCGAGGCTATGGACATCAAGATGATCGCGGGCGAACTGGACTGGATCGGCATGCACGACGTGACCATTGCCAAGTATCCGCTGTATATGGAGAATCGGGAGCAAGGTCATTACATCGTGGGCGACTACCTCTCCTGCATGACCGACCGCTACGTCCTCTTCCCGCGCCACACCCTGCCCAACGATCCGGTACTGGAAGAGCTTGTCAACCATCCCAACTGGGTCAAGGCGCTCTCGGTGGCGATCAATCGTGAGGAACTCAATGAGGCCCTCTTCTACGGGTTGGCGCGGATGGGGCAATTGGCGCCGATGCCCAACTCCAAGTACTACAAGGAGAAGTACGGCACGGCGTGGGCGCAGTACGATCCGGAGCTGGCGAACAAGTTGCTGGACGAGATGGGGCTGGACAAGCGGGATAGCGAGGGCTATCGCCTGCGGCCGGACGGGAAGCGGCTCACCTACAATATTGAGCACTGCGGCATTCGCGTCGGGGCCTCGGTTCACGAGTTCACCGAGATGGTCTGCACCTACTGGCGCGAGATCGGCATTGACGCAACGACCAAGGAGATTGACGAGGCGCTCTACAACCAGAGAATGTGGGCCGACGAGATCCATTGCGGCGTCTGGCACGCCGACCGCTGCACCGACATGCTCCTGCCGCTTCAGATGCAATGGTACGTGCCGACGGCCGATGCCGGCCAGGGCGGCGCTTCGGCAGCCTGGCAGCGCTGGTACACCGCGGTGGACAAGACCGACTTGCCCGAGCCACCGGAGGCTATCAAGCAGTTGTTTGCCTGGGTGGACGAGATGCGGGCGGTTGTGGACGAGGAGGAGCGCGTGAAGATCGGGCAAAAGATCTTCGATTACCTGGCCGAGAACCCGCTGTCCATCGGCATCGTGCTTGAGAGCCCCTGCCCGCTGATCATCAACAAGAACATGCGCAACCTGCCGCGGCCCAAAGTGCCCATCGGGTGGGACACCTACGGCATCAACACTTACCATCCGGCAGCCTTCTTCTATGAGGGCGGCCAGCGGGGCTAGTCTCCGCCGTATTGAGGAACTACCGGATGTAAGCTCAGCCCGGGCTTACGTCCGGTAGTTCTTTGCCTCTTCAGATGACGGTCACTTCGGGAGTGACCGTCATCTGGCCTCGTGAGATGCATTCCGACTGCTCTTGTGGTACAATAAGCAGAGGCAAAACAGACCTGCATCCTTGAGAGAGCCTCCCAGGAGGTCAACTGATGTTGAGTTATATCGCGATGCGCTTCTTGCGGACGATCCCGCAATTATTTCTCATCTCGGTACTGGCGTTTATTATCATCCAGCTTCCGCCGGGGGATATTGTGGAGACGCAGATACAGAACCTTCAGGCCTCGGGTGCGACGGTGGACCAGCGCCAGGCCGAGTTGCTGAGGAAACAGTATGGGCTTGACAGGCCGGTGCACCTGCGCTATCTCCTCTGGATAGGCAAGATTGTGACAAAATTTGACTTCGGCTACTCTTACGCTTTCCAGAAGCCAGTAGCGGATGTTATTAAAGAGCGCATGGGATACACCTTCGCCATCGCACTTCTCTCCGCCATCCTGACCTGGGTAATAGCTATCCCGGTTGGCGTCTTTGTAGCTGTGAAGCAGTATTCGCTTGCCGACTATATTGTGACTTTTTTTACCTTCATAGGCATGGCTGTACCTGGCTTCTTCCTGGCCCTGGTGATTATGTACATCGCTCTCACAAAATTTGGCATCCGGGTCGGTGGATTGTTCTCGCCGGAATACATGGTTGCGCCATGGAGCTGGGGCAAGTTCCTGGATCTGCTCAGCAACATGTGGCTCCCCATCGTCCTCCTGGGCATCGGCGGGACAGCAGGGACGATCCGTACCATGCGCGCTATGATGCTGGATGAGCTGCGCAAGCAGTACGTGATGGTAGCACGTGCAAAGGGACTTTCCGAGCTACAAGTCATCATACGTTACCCAATGCGGCTGGCTATCAACCCGATCATCAGCGGCCTGATGTGGCTCCTGCCGTGGCTCTTCTCCGGGGGCACCCTGGTCGAGATCGTCCTCAACCTGCCCACAGCCGGCCCGGCGCTTTATTCGGCGTTGATGGCGGAGGATATGTACGTGGCAGGGGCCTACATTCTGATCATTGGCGCTCTCACATCTATCAGCGCCGTGTTCTCCGATATTCTTCTGGCCGCATCGGATCCGCGTATCCGCTTTGGTGGTGTGGAGGGAGTATGAGCGCTTCAACCGTTACGAAAGGACGGCCTGGTCGCAAGAAACGACAAGAGACCGAAGTACAGCGCGAGGAGGAGTTTTACCGCGCCGGCCAATGGCAACTGGTATGGTGGAAGTTTAAGCGGCACCGGCTGGCACGGGTATCATTAGCGGTTCTGGCCGTGTTCTACTTTGTGGCCATTTTCGCCGACTTTCTCAGCCCTCACGACCCGTTGCACCGCTTCCAGGACCATCTGGCCCATCCGCCAACGATCATTCGTATTCGGGACGCTCAGGGTAATTTCCGCGCCCCGTTTATCTACGGCACGGTGAAAGGGCGTGACCCGGAGACCTTCAGGCCGGTCCACAAGATAGATACGAACTCGATACACCCGGTCAAGCTGTTCGTCCGTGGCGACCCCTATAAGTTCTGGGGACTCTTCCCGACCGACGTGCACCTGTTCGGCACCGGCAAGGATGCGATGCCTATCTTTATCCTGGGCACCGACAGCATCGGACGGGATGTGTTATCGCGCATCTTCTACGGCGGACGCATCTCGCTCAGCGTGGGGCTGGTGGGGATAGCCATCAGCTTCATCCTGGGCTTGATCCTGGGTGGGATCTCAGGCTTCTTCGGCGGCGTTGTGGATGAGGTGATTCAACGGGTGATCGAGGTGCTCACCACGCTGCCGCAGATTCCGCTGTGGATGGCTCTAGCCGCTGCGCTACCGCGCGATTGGCCACGGGTACAGGTTTACTTTGCTACCACGCTCATTCTCTCCATCTTCGGCTGGACAGGGCTGGCCCGTATCGTGCGCGGCCGTTTACTGAGTATGCGCGAGGAGGATTTCGTGCTCGCCGCCCGGCTCGACGGCGAGAGTGAGTGGCGTATCATCACCCGCTATATGCTTCCGGGTTTTGCCAGCTACATCATCGTCTCGCTGACCGGCTCGTTGCCTGGCATGATCCTCGGCGAGACCTCGCTCAGCTTCCTGGGCATCGGATTGAACCCGCCGACGATCAGTTGGGGTGTTATGTTGCAGGAGGCTCAGGATATCGTGAACGTAGCTTATTTCCCGTGGGTACTGTGGCCGGTGCCGGTCGTCGTCGTCGCGGTGCTGATGTTTAACTTCGTGGGCGATGGCCTGCGCGATGCCGCCGACCCCTACGTGACGTAAGAAGGGACGTGGAATGGCAACGGACAACTTGCTCATAGAGATTAAGGACCTGCACACCTACTTCTACCTGGCTGAAGGGGTAGTGCGGGCCGTGGACGGCGTGGACCTGCGCATCAAACGCGGGCAGACCATGGGCATCGTCGGCGAGAGCGGCTGCGGCAAGAGCGTCACCGCGCTCTCTCTGATGCAGCTTGTCCCTCCCCCCGGCCGAATCGAGAGCGGAGAGATTCTGTTCTACAGAGCGGTCCGGGGAAACAATGCCTCCACGATGACCGAGGTGGTGAAGATCACCGACCTCAAACCCAACAGTAAGGAGATGCGCAGCATTCGCGGCAACCAGATTTCGATGGTATTCCAGGAGCCGATGACGGCGATGAGCCCGGTGCGCACTATCGGAGCGCAGATCATGGAGGTCATTATGCTGCACCAGGAAGTGGACCGGGCCGAGGCACGTCGCAGGGCCATTGATATGCTGGCCCGCGTCAACCTGCCTAATCCCGCGCAGGCTATTGACCGCTATCCTTTCGAGCTGAGCGGTGGGATGCGGCAACGCGCCCTCATCGCGATGGCGCTCAGTTGCCATCCCAGCCTGCTCATCGCCGATGAGCCAACGACAGCATTGGATGTGACCACCGAGGCACAGATCCTCGAGCTGATGCGTACCCTCCAGAATGACCTAGGAATGGCTATCATGTACATCACTCACAACATGGGAGTGATCGCCGAGATGGCAGATGAGGTTGCGGTCATGTACCTGGGCCGGGTCGTCGAACAGACCGATGTCCAATCCCTGTTCTTCAATCCGCTCCATCCGTACACCCGTGCGCTGCTCAAGTCCATCCCTCAATTAAGCGACGCCACCGCTAAAAAGCGCAGGCGCCTGGAGGTGATCAAGGGAATGGTGCCTGACCCTTATAGCATTCTGAAGGGTTGCACCTTCCACCCGCGCTGTGAGGAGATGATCCCCGGTGTGTGCGACCAGGTGTTGCCTATGCTTATCGAGGTGGAGCCCAACCACTCCGTCCGCTGTCATCTGTATGGTACGCCTTAACAGTAGAACTATTATGCTCAAGGGTGTAACAAGATGTCCGAACAAGCCAAGCAGGAACCTTTATTGCAGGTCATTGGACTGAAGAAATACTTTCCCCTGAAACGAGGCTTCCTCAAACGAGTCGTGGGCCAGGTGAAAGCGGTGGACGGCGTGGACCTGTATGTGATGGAAGGAGAGACGCTCGGCCTGGTCGGCGAGAGTGGATGCGGTAAGACCACAACCGGCCGCTGTATTCTGCGTGCAATCGAGCCCACCGATGGGCAAATCTGGTTCAGAGACCCTACGCTGGGACGGGTGGACGTCGCTACGCTGGACCACGATCAGCTCCGGCACATCCGCCGCAGCATGCGGATGATTTTTCAGGACCCCTACGCCTCTCTTAACCCGCGTATGACTTTGCTCGATATCGTGGGCGCCCCTCTCAGGGCAATGGATCTTGCC
>JAOAAG010000219.1 GCA_026418995.1 Anaerolineae bacterium | reverse complement strand
GGAGTGGGCGGGGGAAGGGTGAGCGCCAGCAGCGAGGGCACAAACAGCAGCAACAGCGCTGCAGCCAGGAGCCCCAGTGAGGCCAGTATACAACGCTGAGCCCGCCTCAGCGTACGCTGGCGGACGATGTAGTAGGCGGCAGTGCGAGCTCTGATGAGGCAGGCCATGCTCACCGCAAATAAGAGCAGAGCAATGAACAACAGGCCATAACCTGGCCAGCGCATCCACGCGGATACCGGCCCGCTCACTCTGGGTTACCCTCCCCGCAGGACAGTTCTTCAGTGGGTGTCCTGCCAAACGCTACAGATTTTCTTTAATTGCCCGTGCCACGCCAAGAGGTATGCCTGGCACAGCGGCCAGTTGCTCGACACTGGCTGCGCGGATCGCTTCGATGGAACCGAAGGCACGCAAGAGCGCAGCGCGCCGTGCTGGCCCTACCCCCGGGATACTGTCAAGCTGTGAGGCTACCCCAGCCCTGCGCCGCCTCGTGCGATGATGGGTGATGGCAAAGCGGTGAGCCTCGTCCCGCAGATGTTGCAGGAGAAGCAGAGGTTGCGAGCCACGGGGGAGCACAATGGGAGCGGTCCTTCCCGGCAGAAAGACCTCCTCCTGCTGCTTAGCCAGGCCGATGACCGGTATACGCCCTTGCAGATCGAACTCCTGCAACACCTCGTATGCGACCCCCACCTGCCCCCGGCCGCCGTCCACAACGAGCAGGTCTGGCAGCTTGGCCCAGCCCTTGATGTCTCTGACGCCCAGCAGCTCCTCCGAAGTCGCGGTCTGCCAGCGGCGGAAGCGGCGCCGCAGCACCTCACGCAGGGCCGCGTAATCATCCTGCCCCTCTACATCCCGCACCACAAAGCGCCTGTACTCCGACTTGCGCGGCACGGCGTGTACGAAGACAACCATGCTACCCACAGTCTCCGCGCCCTGCGTTGTGGAAACGTCGTAGCACTCGATACGCACCGGGGGAGCGGCTAATTGCAGCGCGTCCCTGAGTTCGGTCAGAGCCTGCTCGTGTTTGTGAGCATCGGCCTGCCACTGAGCCCGCAGCGCTGCCAGCATCTCGGCGGCGTTCTCTGCTGCCATATTCACCAGCTCGCGCTTCTGCCCCCGCCGGGGCACGTGCAGCGTGACTTTGGCCCCCCGCTTGCTCCGCAGCCATTGCTCGATGATCAGGGATTCCTCGATTTGCTCCGGGAGCAGTATTTCTTCTGGTACGTAGGCGGCCTCGTCATAAAACTGCTTGAGGAAAGCGGCCATCACCTCCCGTTCATCCTCGTCCTTGGCGCCCTCGAGGATGAAATATTCCTGCCCCAGCAACTTGCCGCCCCGGATGAAGAAGACCTGGACACAGGCATCGCCGTTTCCACGGGCGAACGCGATCACATCCTGGTCGCCGCCTACCGGCGAGATGATCTTCTGCTGACTGACGACATGCCGCACCGCCTGCAGTTGATCGCGCAAGGAGGCTGCTCGCTCGAACTCCAGCCTCTCGGCGGCCTCCCGCATCCGTGCCTCCAGGTCAGCGATCACTTCGTTGCTGTGCCCTTCCAGGAAGCGCACCAGGCCTTTAATCATTGCCCGGTATTCCTCCTGCGTCACAGCGCCGATGCACGGGCCCAAACACAGTTTGATCTCATAGTACAGGCAGGCACGGGTGTCGCGCCCGGTGATCTCCCGGCTGCAACTCAGGTAAGGGAAGGACTTGCGCAGCAGGTCCAGCGTCTGGCGCACGCTGGCCGACGAGGTGAACGGGCCGAAGTAGCGGCTGCCGTCCCGCTCCATGCGTCTGGTAATCAATACCCTGGGAAACGGCTCATCCAGCGTGATCTTGATGTAAGGGTACCACTTATCGTCCTTAAGGCGCACATTGTAGCGAGGACGGTGCTCTTTGATCAGGTTAGCTTCGAGGATCAGCGCCTCCAGCTCCGAGTCGGCGACGATGAACTGGAGGTCGGCAAGCTCGGCCACAATGGCGCGGACTTTGGGGTTCTCCCAGGCCGAGGGCTGTAAATAGGAGCGGACGCGGCTGCGCAGATCAACGGCCTTGCCTACGTAAATGACCTCGCCCCCGGCGTTGCGCATGATGTAGACGCCCGGCTTGTGGGGCAGCGCCTCGGCTTGAGCCTGGACGTACTCCAGCGTCGAGGTGACGGTCACTTTAGAAGCGACCGTCACCGCTCGCGGGGCTTCAGCTTGAGCCTGGAGATACTCCGGTCCTTCCATATCCCCCGGATATCAATACATAGGACAGGCTTTCCAGCCTGTTAACAGCCCCAAAAGGCTGTCCTCCGACAAGCTCTAGCGCACGTGACGAAAGGTCCAGAGCCGGTTAACGAAGAAGTTCCAGAATAGCACGATGCCGGTGGCAATCACTTTAGCGCCGTTGTAAGCCAGGTCGAAGTGAGTCATGCCAATCGCTCCGGCTAACGCAGCAACCTGGCCGGCTAACAGGCCGCTCTCTCCCAAAAGATAGCGATCAGCGGTATAAAAGATCGCCGTGTTAATAAACAGGCCAGCCAGATTAACGATGAAGAACTGGACGAACTGTTTGCGCAGCGGCTCTCCGCGGGTTTCCGGGTAGACCCACAGGCGATTCCAGGTGAAGTTGCTGATAACAGCAGTAGTGAACGAGCAGGCATTGGCGATCACTTTGGGAAAACCGGCCAGTTGGATCAACAGGTTAAGCAGGCCGAAGTCAATGACCGCTCCCAATGCTCCGACAACGCTGAATTTGAGGAAACGCCCGATTTCCCTGTAACCGGGAAAGGCTGCCGCACGCGCTCGCAGGTGCAATAGTGAGCTCCTCTCCATTGTGTCACTCCGCAGGAATTATAAACCCGATTGGGTGGGGTAGCAAGGGGATTCTGCACGCTATCGTGAGGTGCTCAGGCAACCAGTGCTGTAGCCGGCCTTTCCACTGCCGGCTAATCCGGTCCAGACTGTCCCGACAGGCTAAAGGGCCGTTCGCTTCGCCGTGGGGAGCGTGTCCAGCGTCTTGCCACGCAGAGCGCGCCGCATAGCCTCCCGGTCATCCCAGGGGTACTCGGTCGTGCCGAAGCACATACTCTGCTCGTGTCCCTTCCCGCATGCGATGACCACATCGCCCCGGCGGGCTATGGAGCAGGCCAGCAACAACGCCTCGCCCCGATCCGGCACGCGCCACAGGTTGACCCCTTCGCGCTTGCCCTCGGCCAGCGCGGCTGCAGCGCTCTCGGCCATGATCTCCTCCAGGCTTTCGGTGCGGGGGTCCTCGGCGGTGATAATCACCACATCGGCCAGGCGTGCGGCAACCTGGCCCATCAGGGTTCGCTTTTCTCTATCGCGCAGCCCGGCGCTCCCGAAAACCACAATCACCCTGCCGCCCTCCCCGGTCATCGCCCGCACTGTTTCCAGCGCCTGCCTCAACGCATTCGGCGTATGGGCGAAGTCAACGAGCGCCAGGAAGTCCTGCCCTTCGTCAATACGCTCCATCCGCCCCGGCACACCGCGCATCGCGGCTATGCCTGCGGCGATGGCCTCCAGAGACAGGCCCAGGGCCACACCGACGCTCGCTGCCGCAAGTATGTTGCTGACGTTATAAGCGCCTACCAGCGCACTGCTCACCGCGACATCCCCAACCGGCGTGCATAGGGTAAACCCGGTGTGCCCAGGGTTGAAACGGATGTCGCGGGCCATAACCTCGGCCTGGGTGGACACGGAATACGTGATATAACGATTGGCTGGATAGACGGAAAGATAGGTATAGGAATCGTCGTCCCGGTTAAGTACCGCTACCTTCGGTACCCCCGGCTTGCGGTAGGCGCTGCTCAGTCCCGCAAACAATTGCGCCTTGGCCTGCCGATACGCCTCCAGCGAGCCGTGGAAATCCAGGTGCTCGTGGGTGATATTCGTCACTACAGCCACATCGAAGTCACAACCGGCAACGCGGTGCTGGGCCAGCCCGTGAGAGGTCACCTCGAGCACAGCATGTGTAGCGCCGGAGCGTACCATCAGCGCCAGGTACTCCTGGACGGCGGGGGGGTCGGGGGTGGTGGTATGCAGGCCGGTATCCAGCTCCTCTTCCCCGATGAGGGCGCTGACGGTGCTGACCATACCAGCGCTCAGCCCGGCAGCACGCAAGATATGGTAAATGAGGTTCACGGTGGTGGTCTTGCCGTCGGTGCCGGTGACGCCGATGAGCGTCATTTGGCGAGAGGGGAGGCCATGCCAGGCCGCGCAGAGCCAACCCCAGGCCTCTCGTGCGCTGGGTACGCGCACATACGTGAAACTACCAGGCGGAACGGCCAGCGCCGAGGGAGGCCACTCACCGACTACGGCCACTGCCCCGTTCCTCAGTGCCTCCGGGATGAAGCGATGGCCATCCACGTTTACGCCAGGGATGGCGATAAAGAGGCCGCCTGGCTCCACCAGGCGCGAGTCGGCGGCGATGCCGGTGATCTCGACATCGCCGCCGATGACCTCCTGTGTCCTGGGCAAGGCAGCAAGCAGCCGGGTTAGTCTGACCGGTGGGTGGAGGCCGCCCATGAGTGCCCCTTCCAGGTGACGGTCACTTCAGAAGTGACCGTCACCTGAATCGTCTGACACTAGGACAGCGTCTGGCGCAGGCGCTCCAGTTGCCCGGCCACACTGCCGTCCACGAGACGGTCGCCTATGCGCACGACCAGCCCGCCGAGGATGCGCGGATCAACACGGAAGGAGGGAGCGACATCACGGCCCAGGCGGGCGGATAGGTCGCGCCGGATGGCTGCCTGCTGGGCCTCGGTCAAGGGGATAGCGCTGGTGACCGTGACCGCAGCGGAGGCGGGCATGCCCGCCAGTGCCCCTTCCGGCAGCACCTCCACGCGCCCCTCGCGCACCCCGCTGAAGAAGGCCTCCACCAGCGCCTGTTGACGGCGCTCGTCCAGCGTTTCCCCGACGATACGCTGTGCCGCCGCGATAGCCAGGGCAGCGATCTGGCCGCGCAGCTCACCCAGCATCCGGTTACGCTCCTCCTCAGCAGCCTCACGGGCCTGCTCCAGTGCTCGCTCCATCGCCGCGCGCGCTTCCTGCTGTGCCTGCTCCAGATAATTTCTCGCCTGTTCCCGCGCCTCGGCCACGATCCGGTCGGCCTGTGCACATGCTTCCCCAAGCACCTGTTGCCGCTCGGCCTCAATATTGGCCCGCGCGGCAGCAAGTGCCTCAGCGTCGGCTCGCTCCTGCTCCAGCATGCGGCGGCGCGCTTCAAGGCGCTGAGTCAAAGGTTTCCACAACAGGAACCTCAGCACAAGGAAGAGGAGCAGAAAATTGACAATTTGCGAGAGCAGAAATACCCCGTTGACACCCAGTTTCCCCAGAGCGTCCAAGGGCCCCACTCCTTTTATCTGACGAACTTGATCGCCAGCGCTACCACCAGCGCATAGATGGCGATCGCCTCGGCCAGCGCGGCTACCAGAATCATGGTGGTCAGGATGCCACCGCTTGCCTCGGGGTTGCGCCCGATGGCTTCCATAGCCTTGCTGCCGATCCACCCGATAGAGAAGGCGGGGAAAGCCACTCCCAGGCTGATGGCAAAGGCAGCCGCCGCCTGGGTAACAGACTCATATCCTTCAGGCCACATTATGGACACCTCCTCAAGTTAGGATTGGGAATTGTGGATTGTGAACTGGCAATTGGCCCCTAATGATGCGCTTCCTCGTGGTGCGCTGTCGTCGCAATAGAGAAGAAGATCAGCGTGAGCATCGAGAAGATCAACCCCTGGAGAAACCCGACAAACAGCTCCAACCCCAGGAAGACCATAGGGAAGACAAAGGCGAACAGGTAACTCACGACGAACAGCAGTACTTCGCCAGCGAAGATGTTGCCAAAGAGACGGAAAGAGAAGGGCAGGACTTTCAACGCTTCCAGTGCGATCTCCAGCAGGCCAACGATGCCATTGATAAGAACCTCCACACCACGCGCGAACCTGGAGATCAGCCTCTGTACAGCGTTCTGCGCGGTGGGGTCTGGCTTGGGGGAAGTCGCTCTGAAATTCAGGTATCTACGCCAGTAATGCCTGCCCAGGGCGCGCACCCCAAAGTACTGGGCCGCAGCAACAGATACGATGGCCAGTGCCAGTGTGGTGCTCAAGTGGGCGTTTGCCGAACGGAAGAACGGCACCAGGACCTCCTCCCCTTCGTGGGCCTTCTCCTCGGAGGCCTCGGCGTGGGCTTCGCCTTCTTTGGCTTCGGCATGGTGGACCACCCATACTCCCACAGAGCCAAAGCCCGGCAGGATACCACACCAGTTGGACAGGGCGATGAACAGGAAAAAGGTCGCCACAAGCGGGAAGAACAGGCGCGCCTTCGCGCCGACCGCGTTCTCCATAAAACGCAACATGCCCTCGCCTACGGCTTCGACGGCTACCACAAAGCGAGAGGAGGAGCCCTTAGTACGCAGGGCGCGCCGGTAGAGAAAGCCCAGCAGGATAAGCAGGAACATCGTCAGCCACGTGGACGGCAGCGTGTTGGGGATGTGATCGCCGAAGAGGGGGAGCTTGAACGGCAGGGGAATCTCCTCGGCGGCCAGCGAAATCTCAGGCATCATCGCCTGTTTATTGGCCACACCGCCCAGGAACACGCCGACCACACACAGGCCCATTGATGCCAGGAGGGCAAGAATCAGAATCAGGCAACCCCTTGTTGAAAACCCGGTTTTCATGCGCGTTCTCCGTTATGCTCCGTATCCTCACGCCCGGTCCGCTGGGCCACAGCTCTGACCACCCACCGGTACAGAACGATCGGCCCGATAATGGCACCGACAGCGGTCAGCGCCAGCGAGATAAATGGCAGTGTCCCGAAGCGCTTGTCCAGAACAAATCCCACTGCCAGTCCCAGCAGTACAGGCATGACGATGACCAACCCACCCCGGGCGCCCATTGAGAGCGCCCAAAACAGGTCCCCCCACTTGATATTCTTCATCGCCACCCTCTCAGGGAGGCGACGGTCACTTGAAGTGACCGTCACCTAGAAAAACACCCGCGCGGCTGCATCTAACAATGGAAGCAGGGCATTGGGAAAAATACCCAGCGCGAAAATGCCCACTAAGGCGACACCCATAGCCACTCCCAGGGCAGGCGAGACGACCACCTGCTCCTCCGTGGGAGGCGGGTCAAAGTACATAGCGCGCATAATCTTCCAGTAGTAGGAGACAGAAATAACGGTGTTGACCACGCCGATGACCGCCAGCGCGAGCAGCCCTTCCTCCAGCGCGGCCGAGAAGAGCCACAGCTTGCCGACAAAGCCGCCCGTCAACGGGATGCCTATCAGAGAGAGCAGACAGATAATCAGCACCAGTGCCAGGCCAGGCGCCCGTTGATGCATGCCGGCGTAAGCGGCGATCTCGTCGGAGCCGGTCTGGTTGGAGAAAGCGATTACCGAGGCAAAGGCCCCCAGGTTAGTAAAGGCATAGGCGGCCAGGTACAGCAGCACCGCCGCAATTCCCTGCGTGGAAGCGGCAACCACCCCGATCAGCACATAGCCAGCATGGGCAATGCTGGAATAGGCCAGCAGCCGCTTGATGTTGGTCTGCCACAGCGCAACCAGGTTGCCGAAGGTCATGGTGAGGATAGAGATAGCCATCAGCGCTACCCGCCAGTTCCCGGCCAGTTCCACCACAGTGTGCGGGGAGAATGCCGTCAGCAGCACTCTGACGATGACCGCAAACCCGCCGATCTTCGGCCCGACCGAGATGAAGGCCGTAACGGGAGTCGGTGCGCCCTCATAGGCGTCTGGCGCCCACTGATGGAACGGGAAGGCCGCGATCTTGAAAGCGAAGCCGGCTAGCACGAAGGCCAGCGCCGGCAGCAGGAGGTTCTGCGTATTTCCCTCCAGCTTCGGTAAAACGGTGGCGATCTCCCCCAGCTCAACTGAGCCGGTCAGGCCGTAAATCCACGAGAGGCCGAAGAGCATCACTGCCGAGATGGCCGCACCGTACAGGAAGTATTTCACCCCCGCTTCCGCCGAACGCGGGTCATCGCGCAGGTAACCGGTCAACACATACGAGGAGATACTGAGGAAGTCGAAGGCCAGGAAGATCAGTACCAGGTTCGTAGCGCCGCCCAGCAGACAAATCGGTATGGCCGAGAAGAGCAGCAGAGCATAGAACTCACCCTGATGCCGGGCACTGTGTCTCTCGATGTAGACCTCTGAGAGGAGCACTACCAGGCCTATAGCCACCAGGGCCACAATTTTCACCATCAGGGCAAAGGGATCACAGGAAAGGACGGCCAGCACCCTGGTATTGCAGCCCCACAGTGTGATCGCGCCAAGCAACGCAACCGCCAGTCCACCCAGTGCCAGGTGGGGAAGCCAGCGTTTCTCTTCCTTGTGCGGGTGGACAGCATCCAACCCCAGGATCAGCAGGCCCGTCACAAGCAGGAGCAATTCAGGCGAGAGCGCCCACACTACCTGGCCCGGCGTGAGAACCGAATATGCAGAGCTCATTGTCCGTGCCTCATAGTCGCGCTAAGGGAGATTCTGCAGAATGGTCGTGATCGCAGCGTTAAAAGAATCGAGCAACGGGGCGGGGTAAAAGCCCAGGAAGACCATGATGAAGACCAGCGGCCACATCGTCACCTTTTCCCACCACTCCATATCGGTCAGTTTACCCCACCGCTCTTTATCCAGCTCGCCCAGGAAAACGTGCTGGACGACTTTCCACAGGATGTAGGCCGCAGTGAAGACGACGCCCAGGACGCCGATGAAAGCGGCCAGGGGAATGAAATGGACCGTGCCCCGGAAGACGAAGAACTCGCTCCAGAAGCCGGCCAGTCCTGGCAACCCCAGCGAGGCAAAGCCCGTCACCATCATTATACCATAGTAATAGGGAATCTGGCTTGCCAGCCCGCCGAAGGCCTTGAGGTCGCGGGTATGTGCCCGCTCGTAGATAATGCCGACCAGGAAAAACAGCCCGCCGGTGATGATGCCGTGGGCGAACATCTGGAAAGCTGCGCCGTTCACCGCCGAGGCCGCCGCGTTAAAGTCCACCCCTTCCAGCCGCCCGAGGCCGTAGGCCGCTGCCGCCGTACACAGCCCCAGCGTCACATAACCCATGTGCGCCACCGATGAGTAGGCAATCAGCCGCTTGAGGTCCCATTGCGCCATACATACGAGGGCGCCGTAGACGATGCTGGCAATCGCCATCACAGGAATGATCGGGCTATCCAGCACGAAGTACTTGAACGGCTCCGGGAACATAGGGAGTACAATGCGGATAATGCCGTAGGCACCCAGCTTCAGCAGGATGCCCGCCAGGATGACGCTACCGGCAGTAGGAGCCTCGGTATGGGCGTCCGGCAACCAGGTGTGGAAGGGAAAGGCGGGCACCTTGATGGCAAAGGCAATGAAGAAGGCCCAGAAGGCCACGTTCGCCCACACAGTGCCCCGGAAAGGCTGCGCCGCGGCCGCTTCCAGGATGTTGAATGTATGGGGGTCGGTCTGAAAATAAACGCCGATAATCGCCAGCAGCATCGCCACGCTGCCCACCATCGTGTAGAGGAAGAACTTGATCGCGGCATACAGCCGGTTCTTGCCGCCCCATACGCCGATGAGCAGGAACATCGGCACCAGCTCAATCTCCCAGAAAATATAGAACAGCACCAGATCAAGGGAGAGGAAGACGCCCAGCATGCTCCACTCCAGCACCAGGAACAGGAAGTAGTACTCTTTGACCCGCTCCTGGATAGTGCGGGCGGAGTAGAAGAGTGAAAGGGTGGTCAGCAGGGCAGTGAGCCAGACCATCGGTGCGCTGAGGCCATCTACCCCCAGGTAGTAGTGGATATTGAAAGCAGGGATCCAGGGGTAGTTCTCCTCATACTGCATTGTGCCGGCTCCGGCGCGCACCACACCTATCCACACGATGCTGGCCAGGATCAGGGAGATGAAGGCAAAGGCGGTCCCCAGGCGCCGGATGGTCTTGACATCCTCGCGGGGAATCGTCAGGATGAGCAGTGCGCCCACCAATGGGGCAAAGAGGGTGACACTCAGGATCGGGAAGTACATTGCCAGCTCTCCTTACTCAGTTTTGTCGGTCTCGGTCTTACGGGATTGGAGTATGAAGTAGAACGCCAGCAGTATCACTAGCGCCAGCAGACCCAGCAGCAACGGCTGCAGCAAATGCTCAGGCAGATAGAGCGTGATGAAGAGCGCCGCTACCAGCACCAGTGCTGTGATGGCGGCCACCAGCAGGTAGAATTGCACCCTGCCGCTCTGGATGGGACGCAACATCTCCCGACCAATGAACTTGAGCGCTGCGCCGATGCCGTTCACTATCCCGTCCACGACTTGGAGATCGAAAATGTCAAGCCCCACCGAGAGCAGCCGTCCCAGACGGCCGACCAGGTTAACCAGCCCATCCACGATGTAGAGATCGAACCAGTTGAAGACGGTAGAGAGAAGCCTGCCCAGCCAGCCACAGGCGACGACGATGCCGTCCACCACGCCGTGTTTGCCGGGGGTCTGGCCGTAGTCGAACCAGTCGCACACCTCGGCCAGCCTGAGGGAGGCCCACACGAAGGTATTCCGGTAAAGCCAATCGAAGTAGAAGCGGTTCTCCATCGCCTTATAAAGCCATCCCAGGTACAGTTTGCGCATGGCCGCCTCCAGGCGGTCCATCTCCCCGGCTCTGAGCGGCTTTAGCCCATACACCAGGTAGCCCAGAAGCAGGCCGGTCAGCCCGAAGCCGGTCCCTATTAGCATAGGCGCCCAATCAAACCCGTGCACCGCCTCGGCCAGATGGCCGGTAACCCGCAGGGAGTGTTCCCCTCCGTGCGCAGCCTCCAGAGTCGAGCCGACGAAGTGATGGAACCAGTTGATATACTTAACTCCCAACGCATGGGGTAGGTCCAGGTTGAATACGTTGTCGGGGATGCCCACCCAACCGATGCATATGGCGAACGCGGCCAGAATCAACAGCGGGGTGGTCATAGAACTCACGCTCTCCGGCGCGTGCTTGGCGGCTTCGGTGCGCGGTTCCCCGGCGAAGGTCAGGCACAGTTGCCGCGCCGTGTAAAACGCGGTCAGCCCAGCGGCCACGGCCAGTATCCAGAAGACCACTTGATTGCCGCTCCAGGCTTGGGCCAGTATCTCGTCCTTCGACCAGAAGCCGGCCGTGATGATGGGGAAACCGGCCAGCGCCAGCCCGCCGATGAGAAACGCCAGGAAGGTGCGCGGCATACGCTTGCCCAGCCCGCCCATATTCATCATATCGTTCGGGTTGAACCACTTCTCTTGATGTCCTTCGTGTCCTGCGTGCCCTTCTCCTTTGTGTCCTTCGTGCCCTCCATGGTGCACATGATGGTGTCCGTGCTCCATGCCGTGGATCACCGAGCCGGAGCTGAGGAACAGCAAGGCCTTGAAAAAGGCGTGGGTAATCAGATGAAACGCGCCGGCCACATAGGCCCCAATGCCCAGCGCGGCCACCATGTAGCCCAACTGACTGATGGTGGAGAAGGCTAGCACCCCTTTGACGTCATCCTGCGCGATTGCCATCACCGAGGCGAAGATGGCCGTGAAGGCACCGATGAGCGCGACGAAGGGAATGCCGCCCAACGCCAGCACCGACGAATCGGCTACCTGGAGCAGCGGGAAGGTGCGTACCACCAGAAAGACACCCGCCGAAACCATCGTCGCGGCGTGGATGAGCGCGGAGACCGGCGTGGGGCCTTCCATCGCGTCCGGCAACCAGACATGGAGCGGGAACTGCGCGCTCTTACCCACCGTCCCCCCGAAGAGGAGCAGCGCGATGACGGTCGCCATGTTGGTGCCCAGGAAGGGCGTATGAGCCAGATGCTCCAGCGTCTTGGGGTCGAAAATGTCGCGATAGGCGAGCGATCCAACCTCGGCATAAAGCAGTGCCAGCCCCAGCATAAAGAAGAGATCGCCGATCTTCGTCACGATAAACGCTTTCAGTCCGGCCTGCCGGGGAGTGATCTTCTTGGGGTCGGGGTAATTCTTCTCGTACCAGAAGCCAATGAGCAGGTAGGAGCAGGTGCCCATAATCTCCCAGAAGATGAAGAAGGTGAGCAGGTTGTTGAAGACCACCATGCCCAGCATCCCGGTAGCGAAGAGGGAGATATAGGCGAAGAAGCGGCTGTAACGTGGGTCTACCTGGGGGGTGCCGAAATTCATATACCCCACGCTATAGATGAAGATCATCAGGCAGACCAGGGGGACCATAAACAGCATGATCGCGGTGGCCGGGTCAATGTAGATGCCCAGGCCGAAACGCTCGTGGCCAGCGGAGAGCCAGTGTATCAGAGGCGATTCGTAGGCCAGCCTGCCATCGCGTGCCCAGAGCCACACTGCCCTGGGAAAGACGAAGAACAAGGATAAGGCGCAGGCTATCGCGATGCCCCCGATAGCCAGGCTGTGGCTCAGTTTGCGGTTATGATAGACGCCTAACGGGATGGCGACAAAAGCCAGGAAGGGAAAGAGCGGGATCAACCAGGCCAGATTGAGCAGGAAGTCGGATTGAGTGTGCATAACGCTAGCCCTTCAGCAAGTCTATCTCTTCCAGAACAACGGTGCGGCGAGTGCGCCATATGGTCAGAATCAGTGCCAGACCTACCGCGGCCTCGGCTGCGGCGACGAGGTAGACGAAGAGGGCGAATGCCTGACCGGTTACACCGGTCGGTTCCTGGTAGCGCCAGAAGGTGACCAGGTTGAGGTTCACAGCGTTTAACATTAGCTCGACGCCCATCAGGACAGCGATCGCATTCCGGCGTGCCAGCACACCATACAGGCCGATGCAAAACAACACTGCTGCCACAACGAGATACCACGACTGGGGAACCATCCTTTTCCACCTCCTCAGCGATTTCAGGTGACAGTCACTTTCAGGTAACTGTCACCTCTCCCGCGCCACCGTTACCGCGCCGATCAGCGCTACCAGCAGGAGCACCGAGGCCACCTCGAAGGGGAGCGCCAGCCCTTCCGCGTCCACCAGCGTCCTGCCCAGAAGGTGGAGGCTGTTGTCTGGCACCGGCGCGGCGGGTGTCGCTCTACCCCAACCCAGGGCCATCCAGATCAGCATAGCGCACAATAGGAGGGCCACCGGAGCGGCCCATTTCCACTGATCAATCGCGCCGGGGATGTTGGGATTCATCAAGTCCCGCGTCAGCATAATCGCGAACACGATGAGAATGGCAATACCCCCTATGTAGATAATTAACTGCACTGCAGCCAGGAAGGGGGCTTCTAACAGAACATAGAGTCCTGCCACCCCGAAAAACGAGAGGATCATGAAAAGAGCCGCATGGAACACGTTACGGCGTAATACCACCATCAGCGCAGCACCTAACGTGATGGCAGCAAAGAGGAGGAATAGGATTTGTTCCAGAGTCATCGCTCGGCACTTTGTGTACTCCAGTAGGGCGACTGAACTGGCAGTACACCTCTCCTTTCTTCACAGGCTTCACAGGTAAAGCCCGGCCGTCGCCCCTGGCCGTGAGACAGATTCCAGTACGAACAACGAGAGCTGCTCTACTTTTTTTGCCTCAAGCCAATCGCTATCGCCCCGCGCTGCAACATAGCCCTCTCCGACCTTTCCTGCCAGGCCTTCCATCTCTCTCAATGCCTCGGCCAGTGTCACATCCAGCTTTCCCTCGCCTGCGAGTGCTCTGGTGCAGTGTTCCACAGTCTTACCCATTACAATGGTGAACACATCCACCTCGTTGACGGGCATACCTGACTCTAGCGTGCGCTCCGTCCAGCGTA
Organism: Anaerolineae bacterium; assembly: GCA_026418995.1. Lineage (GTDB taxonomy): Bacteria > Chloroflexota > Anaerolineae > B4-G1 > B4-G1 > JAOAAG01. The sequence continues at coordinate 2,801 of JAOAAG010000219.1, read as the reverse complement.
CTGCATCTTCGAGGATACGCTCCCGCAGTGCTGCCCAATCCCATCCCGTCGGAGGGGCCGGTTGCTTGCGACATACCAGCACACAGTCGTACCTGATATTGCCCTTACTGCTATGGAATCCGCTTTTACCTTCAGAGCGCACCACAGGCGTGGCGGAGACATAGAAGCCCGCGTCCAGCAGGAGCTGGGCCATCCCTTCCCATGCCCACCTCTGGTTATGGTGAAAGGTAAACACCAGCAGCCCATCATCCTTAAGCACCCGATGACAGGCTGCAAATATACGTTGCAGACCCTCTTTGAAGAAAGCGGTCGTCTTTCCCAGCTTCTCGTTCTGAACGATTTCATCCGGGCGGCCGGACAGTTCAGGCTGGAACCACGGGTAGCTGTCTTTCAGAGCCAGGCGCAGCCAGACGTAAAAGAAGTCCGCCAGCTCGGAGTACTGCACGTTGTCGAAATAAGGGGGATCCGTGATGATGGCATCAACCGACTGATCCGGCAAAAAACTCAAATCCTCAGCACTCTGACAGCGCAACAACACAGCCTGGTCAGTGGCTACTAACTGGTCAAAACTATCTACCAGGTATCCCGCGATCCGTTCACCGCCTGTCCATTTGGTGTAACGCTTACCACGCAGGTCCACCAGCCGCTCATAAGGTCTCTGACAGTAGACTTTCGCCCGTCGCACTTTCTCAAAACACCTGGTAAATGTTCCCCGTCCGAATACGGTGCCCCATACGTTATTCTCAGCCGGCCGTTCGATCGGATGGTATGCGTGCAGGCCGAAGAAGAGGGAAACCTTGTGCCATGCTATCTCGTACTTGCAGAACATATTGTTGGCATCCAGGCAGTCTGAGAAAGCGAGCAGCATCAATTCGCGGATATTCTGTACTGGGATGTCCAGAATGCGCTCCAGCAGCATCGAGAGACAAAGCAACTGGCGTTCGTTAAACATCTGCCAGAAGTGTGTGTAGCCATGGTTGACAGGGCGCGGGTCGCTGCGCCCTTCCACCGGTATCGCCTGGCGGGGAAATAGCAGGCTTTCTTTGCGGCGCTCGAACTCAGCTTTTGCCAGCTCCCAGCGGGCCAGGTCATCGGCATCTACACGCTTGAAGAACCTTCCACACTCCAGGCAATACGCTTCCAGAGCATGCAGCTCCAGTGCAAGTGCGCCCCCCTCACAAGCGATGGCATCCAGCAGCTTCTGGTGTTCGCCACATGCTGGGCAGCGGAAAACCCCGCGTCCCGATACGCCTCTACGCGGATCGAATACCTTGCCGCAGTCCGGGCATTGCGTGCTGGGATCGTACCCCGCCGTTTCGATGATCTGCAAACAGGCAGGGCAAAAGCAGACGTTGACGTGATCTCGCCTGGACAGCTCATAATTGGGGAACAACCTGACCTTGGCACCACATCTGGCGCAGTGGGCGATCTTCACCCAGAAGTAATACATCACATCGGCATCATGGCCCCTGGGACAGGTGGTGCGGTAGTACGCCTGGATTTGCCTGCCGACTGTTTGTTCAAGAGCGTCAAAGGCAGCGTCTAGCGCGTCTAAGTCAACGGGTTCGACTTCCTTCTTGGTGATGAACCAGGCCACGGGGTTAATGTCCACACCGATAACCTTACACCCCAGCCGCAGAGCCTCGACCACGGTGGTGCCTCCGCCCATGAACGGATCGAGTACGATCTTGCCCTGCAAGTCGGCGCCGTTGCAAAATTTATGCCAGAGCGTTACCTCCGGTTCATCCTCCTGTGCGAATGTGGCCAGTGTCAGCATCCGAAACACGCTGCCGAGCCGCCGCGCCCACCATTTGTGCATCTGGTAGACAGGCTTCTTGGAGTTGCCCTCGGCCAGGGCAACCGGGTTCAATTTCTTCACCGGGAGATCTTTTTCTATAAATGCCATAGCCGCTACGAGTTATGTACCAGCAAGTTCTGCCACATGGTCTCTCCTTTCTCTCCATACAGTTCCTTGAATTGGCTTGTCAGCTCATCTATTTTAGCATCAAGTATCTCGGAGAGAGTTTGACCTTGTGGATCTCTAAATTCCTCGCCTACCTCGGCTACGACGGCGTAGATTTCATCAATACAGTTCGGATCGTCGGAGATAAACTCCCAGAATTCCCGTCCTGTCAACCAGGCGATCCCGCCCTCCTGTTCCACGTACTTCCTAACGATGCTGCTGACTTGTCGTTGATTGCCATAGCACATACCGAAGAGTGCCACCGACCCACGGTTGCGCCTCTGAGCAGAACGCAGTAGTTGGGAGATACGCACTCCCAGGTCTTTGGGAATGGTGTTGGGGCCACTTTTTACCTGGATATAGTAGTGGCGGTCTTCCTTGGTCTTCAGAATGTCCGCCCCTTCTACGCCTGTGCCCTCAGAGAATACCTTGGCCGCATCTTGTAAGGCGATGCCAAATGAGGTCACCGTGCCGCGCTCCAGTCGCTGATTTACAAGCCAACGCACAATGGACCTGGCATCGCTAAAACCCATTTCCTTGGCCAGGATACGGATTAGGAAAGGGTTGATATTCAGGTCCTCGATCTGTAGCTTGCGGATAGCGTTTGCCCTGTTTAGCAGGAATTGTTGGAAACTCTGTTTAACCTGCTCTCGCTTGGCTGCATCAAGTGCCATTTTCTTATACTCAAGGCTGGGTCTGTGCGCGGCGCCGACGCGCTGCCCGGTCGCCGAGGGCCAGGATCACCCACACCACCAGTGCCACAGCAAGGTTCGCCAGCAGTAGCCACCCTGCCCGCACCCACGGCCCACTACCGGGTGGGATCACCTTCCCCACCAGT
>JAOAAG010000025.1 GCA_026418995.1 Anaerolineae bacterium | reverse complement strand
AGATGTGTATAAGAGACAGCTTTCGTACCTGAGCGTCGGTTGCGGACCAGGAGGCCGCCTTCGCCACCGGTGTTCCTCCCGATATCTACGCATTTCACCGCTACACCGGGAATTCCACCTCCCTCTGCTGCCCTCAAGTCCCGCAGTATTGGACGGCTTTCCCGGGTTAAGCCCGGGGCTTTCACGCCCAACTTACGAGACCGCCTCAACGCGCTTTACGCCCAGTAAATTCGGATAACGCTCGCGTCCTACGTTTTACCGCGGCTGCTGGCACGTAGTTAGCCGACGCTTATTCCTGGGGTACCGTCCTGACTCTTCCCCCAGAAAAGGGCTTTACAACCCGAAGGCCTTCATCGCCCACGCGGCGTCGCTGCATCAGGCTTGCGCCCATTGTGCAATATCCCCGACTGCTGCCTCCCGTAGGAGTCTGGCCCGTGTCTCAGTGCCAGTGTGGGGGGCCGCGCTCTCACGCCCCCTACCCGTCTTCGCCTTGGTAGGCCGTTACCCTACCAACTAGCTGATAGGCCGCAGGCCCCTCCCGAAGCGCCATAGCTTTGCTCGACGAAGCGAATCGCCGAGCACATCGGGTATTAGCGGCCGTTTCCAGCCGTTATCCCCGTCTTCGGGGCAGGTCACCTACGTGTTACTCACCCGTTCGCCGCTCTCACCCCCGGACAAGTCCAGGGGATCCCGCTCGACTTGCATGTATTAGGCACGCCGCCAGCGTTCATCCTGAGCCACGATCAAACTCTCCATAGTGTCATGAACCATGGCTTGGTACCACGGTCCGCTTCACCATTAGTGAACTCGGGGTCCACTCTCCCTGCCACTCTTCAGTTGTTAAGGTGCCCCCATCCGGCCTGAAGTATAATTGATATCCCCGATTTTGTCAAGTCCAGGCCCTACAGACAACAAAACCGATGCCCTCTGGCATCGGCCAGGCAACTTCCCGGAACACTCCAGGAGTCTTGCCCCTCTCAGTTGTCTCGTAACTCATTGTCTTAATGAGCTTACGATTCTGGCTTATATTATAGCAGTTTTTTTAGTCCTGTCAAGCCCCAGAGGGCAGGAAACCTTAAAAAATCCGCCCCTCACTCAACGCAACATAGGACGTTTGCCCAGGTTTCGTGCACAGCACGCGCTCTGATGGTATAATTACTCCGCGGAGACCAACAGGCAAGGCGGATCGAGACGCCCGCAGATCCACAGGCCGCCACAACGGTCTTGCATTATGCGCTGCAATGGCCTCTGCTCCGCAAATTGTGTCCTAACCTGGAGGAGGACGGAAAATGAGACAGTTATGGCATAGAGTGAGAGAGTGGGCTATTGTGTTTTCCTTCATCGTTAACCTGGTCATGGTACTGGCCCTGCTCGTGCTAAGCCTGCCCGCTTTACAGCTCATCTTCGCGCTCAAAAATGGTTTGATTGAACCAATGCTGGTCAATCTGGACACTGCTTTCGTCGGCCTGGGCGAGGCTACCATCCATACTACCGTTCAGATTGATGAAACCATCCCTATCCAGTTCGCTCTCCCGCTCGATCAACCGCTGCCGATCGAGTTCCAATTGCCCATTGAGCAGGATACCGTGGTCACGCTTAACGCACCGGTGCCGCTGAACGTGCCCGCACAATTTGTCCTTCCCGGAGGTGGAGGGGCGATTAACGGCACGGTTTTCCTGTACCTGCCAGCAGGGATGCAACTGCCGGTCCATCTCACGATGGTCGTCCCGGTGAGCCAGACGATACCGGTACGGATGAGCGTCCCGGTCAATCAGGAGATACCCGTCCGTATGAATGTGCCTGTCACTCTCAAGCTCGGGGAGGCTGGCCTTGCGCCGGTGGTCAGCGAGCTGCGGGGTGCCATCAGGCCGGTGAAGGAACAGATGGAGCGTCTACCAGATGGCATCAAATTGCCATAGCAGGATGGCGACGGAGCCCGCACCTCAGCCGCGACCTATCTGCTGCTACGAGGGTTCGGCTTATCGTACTGAATTCTGGGGCAGCGGGCGCGATTATGAGGATGCGGCCGAGCGTCTCGCTATCTCGCACCTGCTGCCCCCCAGGGGACGGCGTCTGGTCGAGATCGGTGCCGGTTACGGACGCCTGGCACCCCTCTACAGCGGGTACGACGAGGTGGTATTTTTCGACTACGCCCTCTCTCAGCTCCGGCAGGCCCAGGCGTTGTGGGGCGAGTGCGGCTCCGGAGGGCAGCCCGGCTACCGCTACGTCGCTGGCAGTTTTTATGCTCTCCCTTTCGCCCCGCGTCTTTTCGACACGGTCACGATGGTACGTACTATCCACCACGCAGCCGATGTGCCTGCGGTGCTCAAGGAAGTGGCTCAAATACTTGCCTCCGACGGTGTTTTCCTGCTTGAGTTCGCCAATAAGCGCCATCTGAAGTCCATCTTGCGCTATGTGTTACGCTTGCAGCGCTGGTCGCCTTTCGATCAGCGGCCCTATGAGTTCGCGGAGTTGAACTTTGATTTCCATCCCGCCTGGATGCGGCGTCAACTGGCCGAGGCGGGATTGGAGATACAAAAAGTGCGTGCGGTATCCTATTTCAGGCTTGATTGGTTAAAGCGAGCGCTGCCCCTGGGGTTGCTTGTGGCACTGGAGCGGGTGTCTCAGCCCACGGGAAGGTGGTGTCAGCTAAGCCCCAGTATCTTTGTCCTTTGCCAGGCTGTTAACCGGCAGCTTCCCGCCACGACGGACGCTTTTTTCCGGTGTATTGTCTGCAGTTCGGTTACGCTCAGGGAAAGAGGAGAGGCGATAGAGTGTGTTGATTGTGGTGCTCGCTTCGCCATACGCGACGGGATTTACGATTTCAGAGCACCGCTGGCGGAGGAATAAGGTGGCATGGGCAACTCGAGACCTGCTTTGTTCGCCAATCTGGTTTTCAATGAGGAGGGACAGCCCGCTCAGGTGGTTTACATCGGCGGCGTTCCACACTACGCTGTGCCGGATGGGGACTTTCTGCGCCACGTTGAGGCTGAGTATGTGGATCGGCAAATCGTACGGCGGATTCAGGAACGTATCCTGTCTATGCGCGAAGCGGTCACCGAGGGGGTGCTCAGAATGCTGGGACAGGAGGATATCTTCACCCGCGCCTCGATCGAGTACGCGATCAATCATATGGAGCGCATCCTGGAGCCCGGGGCAGTGAACGTAGATGAGCTCCGCACCGCACTGTGGATGACCGGATTCCGTGCCGTCGTCAACGTACACGGGGACCTGGTACATCTGGACATGCCTGGGTTGGAAGGGGAAGACGAGGAGTAACAGGTTTGTCCAAAGTGCACGGGTTGTGCTATAATCTTTCACTGGACAGGAGGTAAACCAGTTTGATAGACCGGCAGGTCGGCGGGCGGGGCTTGCCCGGAGATGGGAGGAAGGGATGGTTGAAAATAAAGATAAGTTGAAGGAGAGGTTAGCCCTGCGCACGCGCATCATCGGCCTGCTGCTGCGCAATGCGCGCGAACACGCTGGCAAGAGTAAGCAGGAGTGCGCCGAGGCTCTGGGCGTCTCTCCCGAGGCCATCACCGCCTATGAGGAGGGACGGAAGCCTATCTCGCTGCCGGAGGTAGAAGTACTGGCTTATCTGACCGGCACCCCCGTCTCTCACTTCTGGGACGGCACTCCGACGCTGATCGAGGAAGAGGACCCCCCACCTCTGAAGGAGATACTTGCTCTGCGCCATCGGATCGTGGGGGCGCTGCTACGGCAGGCACGGTTAGAGAGGAATATCTCGCAAAGGGAACTGGCGGAGTTGCTGGACTGTTCAGAGAGACGTATTTCGGCCTACGAGTACGGCGAGCAGCCTATCCCTCTGGCCGAGCTGGAGGTATTGTGCCAGTACCTACGCCTGCCGCTGGAGCACTTCCTCGACACTCAGGAAGGGAGGCTGGGAGAGTGGCAGCGGAAGCAGGAAGCCTGGCACCGGTTTAACCAGCTCCCCCGTAAGGTACAGGAGTTCGTCATCCAGCCGCTCAACGTGAAGTACCTTGAGGTAGCGATGCGCCTGGCCGAAATGCCAGCCGGCAAGTTGCGTGAAATAGCCGAAGGTTTGCTGGATATTACCTACTGATCGTACTATCGGAGGAGTGATGCCGAACGAGGTCTCTGCGCAGGAGCTGAAGTCCGAGGGGCAGCGGCTTTTCTACGAGGGGTTGTATGAGGAGGCGGCGGCCGCTTTCGAGCGAGCACGTGCGCTGTTCGCTGCTGCCGGAAATGAGGGCGAGGCAGCCGAGATGGTGAACAACCTGGGGCTGGTTCATCACTCTCAGGGCAAATGGGATGAGGCCATCGCTGCATTGGAGCAGGCACGGGCCACATTTGTGCGCCTGGGCGACCGTAGCCGGGAGGCTCAGGTGCTGGCCAATATGAGCCGGCCCTACGCTGCTAAGGGTGAGCCGGAGAAGGCGCGCGAGTGTCTCCAGCAGGCGGCTGATATTTTCGCCGCCCTCGGCGACGAGCAGCGTCGGGGCGAGGTGCTGTTGGAAATGAGCAGACAGATGTGGAAATCGGGCGCGCGCAGCGAAGCAGTGGCTACCTTCGAGGCCGGCTTGCAGACATTGCAGAAGCCGAGCATCAGCCAGAAGGCATTGCGTAGCCTCCTCAATCTGCGGAACCGGCTGCTGACGCGTAAAAGCCGCTAGAGTGCTTTTTAGCGCAGAGACACAGAGCGCGTAAATATGTCTCTGTGCCTCCGCGGTTAGTTTGAGATGCGAGTGCGCTATGCTGGCCTCAGCCACGCAAGGTGGCGCCCAGTTCCCGCTCCAGGCGACGGATGATTTTGGCCCGCAAGCGTGCGACTTCCTCGTCCGTTAGTGTCCGGTCGTCGGCCTGGTAGGTGAGGCGATAGGCCAGGCTCTTCCGTCCCTCTCCTATCTGCTCCCCCCGGTACACGTCAAATAGCACCGCTGAGCGCACCAGGGGCGCTCCAGTCTGCATTATGAGGGTGTAGACCTGTTCCGCCGGCACCCGTTCGTCCACGACTAAGGCCAGGTCTTCATAGACCGGTGGGTGGACGGAGAGGGGTATCATTTTGCGAGGAGCCCCCCACCCCTCCAGCAGTGCCTCGAGGTCGAACTCCAGTGCGCATACGGGCTGATCCGGGAGGTCAAAGGCTTCCCGCACCAGGGGATGTAGCTCCCCCATTGTTCCAATGAGACGTCCTCCAACGCTCACACGGGCACATCTGCCCGGGTGCATAGCCGAATGCTCTCCCGGCTCAAATGTGCCTTCCAGGCCCAATCCAGCCAGCAGTGCCTCCACCACTCCCTTAAGGTCGTAGAAGGAGAGCGGAGCGCGGTCCTGCCCCTGAAGCCACGAACGCGGTTCGCGCGGGCCGGTCATCACGATGGCAAGCCGGCGCGGCTCCTCCGGTAGTTCCTTTCCCTCGCTCGGCTCGTAGACGGCGCCAATCTCGAAGATCGCGACCCGCTCCAGGAAGCGCAGGTTCTCCCGTGCTGTGCGCAGGAGCGAGGGGAGCAGTGTCCGGCGCAGATAGGCCCGGTCGGCAGAGAGTGGGTTGAGCAGGCGCAGGTAATCGGCCGGGTCGGGCGGGGGGCCGTAGGGGCGCAACTTCCCCTCGTCCTCTATGTCCACCAGCGAATAGGTGATCACCTCGTCCAGTCCACACCCCACCAGGACGTCGCGTACGTGCTCAGCGCCCTCCAGACGCGGATTGGGACGCTGTGGAGGGAGTTCGTCGCATAGCAGCGTGGAGGGAAAGCGGTCATAGCCCCAGATGCGCCCGATTTCCTCCACCAGGTCCATCGGTCCGGTAACATCGAGGCGATGGGAGGGGACCAGCACTTCATATCCAGCCCCGGCAGGGCGGAGTTGAAATTCGAGCGAGGTGAGAATACGCGCCATCTCCTTCTCGGGTATTTCAACGCCGAGGATGCGGGTGACATGGGATGGCTGCAGGGTGATCGTCCGCTGAGGCCGCTGGCCCGGGTAAAGGTCCCCCGCTACGGGCGCGACGCTCCCGCCACCCAGCTCCGCCATCAGGTGAGCCGCCCGTGCCGCGGCCTTTACCGTTAGCTCCGGGTCCACCCGCCTGCCAAAGCGCTGGCTAGCGTCGCTCGCCAGCCCCAGCAGGCGCGAGGTACGCCGGATGTTGAGAAAGTTGAAGTTAGCCGACTCCAGCAGGATGTCGGTTGTGGCATCGGTGATTTCGCTCTCGAGCCCACCCATCACTCCGGCCACAGCGACCGGCCCGGCGCCATCGGTGATAAGCAGCATCTCTTCGTCAAAGGTACGGAGCACGCCGTCAAGCGTCTTCATTTGCTCGCCGGGATACGCGCAGCGGACGATGATGGCTGGCCGCTCCTCCCCAGCTCTGGGATGGAGCGTGTTGTAGTCGAAGGCGTGAAGCGGCTGGCCCAGCTCCAGCATCACGTAGTTGGTGATGTCCACGATGTTGTTGATGGGACGCATGCCAGCACGACGCAGCCGTGTCTGCATCCAGAACGGCGCAGGCCTCACCCGTACCCCCCTGATCATGAAGACGGTGTAACGCGGGCAAAGCTCCGGGTCGGTGATTTCCAGATCCACAAAGTCCGGCGCAGCGGTCAATGTTGTCGGATGGCGCTCCAGGACTTCGAGGACATCGCGCCGGAGCGGTACGTCGAACAGCGCGGACACCTCGCGCGCGATCCCGAAAATGGACTGGAGGTGGCCGAAAGGCCCCTTGATGTCGAACTCGAGGATGGCATCACCCAGGTAATCCACCAGCGGCATGCCCACCGGCGCATCGTCGGGCAGGTAGATGATATCGGTATGATTATCGGAGAGGCCCAGTTCTTTCTCGGAGCAGACCATACACCGCGAGGTGATGCCCCGGATGTTGCTCTTCTTGAGCCTTTTGATTACCCACCCATCGGCGTGGCCGTCATAGAGCTGGACTCCCTCCATCGCGAAGGCCACTTTGAGGTGCAGGTCGTCCCGGCCACGCAGGGGGAGCAGGCTGGGAGGCCCCGCCACAACGGTCTCCCGCTCCGCGCCCCCATACTCTACCTCGGCCAGCACCAGGCGGTCCGCG
>JAOAAG010000404.1 GCA_026418995.1 Anaerolineae bacterium | reverse complement strand
GGCCCTCCAGCCCGGCGACCGGGTGCTGTTCAAGTGCGGCGACACCTGGCGTGCCGAGCCGTTGATCATCAAATGGGCAGGCACGGCCGACGCGCCGATCACTTTCAGTTCCTACCCGGCCGGGTGCGCGAACAAGCCGGTCCTTTCCGGCTCGCTGCCGATTACCGGCTGGGCGGTCTATTCGGGCAATATCTACTGGGCCAGTGTTCCCGAAAGCACGTTCCCGCTGGGCATCAATCAACTGTTCCGCAACGGCCAACGGCTGACGCTGGGGCGCTGGCCTAACTTGGATGCCCCCAACGGCGGCTATTCGTTCGTGGATGCGCACACCGCCGGCGGCAACCAGATCACCGACAACGAGTTACCTTCCGGCACAAACTGGACCGGCGCCGTTGTGCACATCAAGAACATCCGCTGGTCTATGCTGGAGCGCCAGGTAACCGGCTCCAGCGGCACAACCCTGACGCTCAACACCGGGCTATCCTGCCTGATCTCCGGTTGGGGCGATTGCGTGGGCTGGGGGTATTTCATCAACAACCACCTGGCGACTCTGGATCGGGACGGCGAATGGTACTACGACGCCACAACGCGGCGGGTCTACCTGTATTCGGCCTCGGGCGCGCCCAGCAACACCGAAGGGTCGGTGGTGTTCACCACAGACCCCGACCCCAATCGGATCAGAGACGGCGGCATCATGCTCAGCGACGGCTCGGAGACCGCCTACATCGTCATTGACAACTTGGAAATCAAGAACTGGTTCAATCACGGCATCGGCACGCCGGGCGGGATGAACCGGGATATTTACCACCACATCACGGTGCGCAACGTCACCATCCGCGACGTGAACTCGGCCGGCGTCCGGCTGAGCAGTTGGCTGGAACGGCCTTCCAATGGCCGCAAGGGGCTGCGCGGCGGACATCACATGGTCTTTACGAACAACCTCATTGACGGGGCCAACCATTTCGGCATTACCGGCTATTTCGCCGAATCCACCTTTGAGGACAACGTCATCCGCAACATCGCGCTGATCCGGAACCTGGGCAAGTCCGGCATGGGCTGCGGCCAGACCAGCGGCGAGTGCACCGAGAACGGCGACGGCATCCGCATTCAGTCGTATGACCCGCTCGACTCCGGCTATGGCAACACGCTGCGCTACAACCGCCTGGAAAAGATCGGCTACAACGGCGTGGATGTGTTTGGACACGACAACACGCTGGAGAGGAATTTCATCACCCAGTCCTGCTACTCCAAAGCTGATTGCGGCGGCATCCGAACGTTCGGCTCCGACAACCTCTCGGCAACCGAGGTCTATAACGTCCGATTGCTCAACAACATCATCGTGGACATTCCCGGCAACGTGGACGGCTGTCATCCTTCGCGCGCAGCCTTTGGCATGGGGCTGTATGTTGACCATTACTCCCGCGACGTGGAGGCGCGCGGCAACACCATCATCAGCACGACCATCACCGGCATCAACTACCAGCGCTCGACCGGCGTTATCGTCGGCAATACGGTGTACAATGCCTCTTACGGCACCGAGTACGCCGCGCACATCAGCCTGGGCGGTGACGAGACCCGCGCGACCGTGACCAACAACGTTCTGTTCGGGCTGGGCAGCAGAGCCTGGACGTTGTACTCACGGAACCTGAGCAACTGGATCGCCTCTGACTACAACTATGTTTTCCATCCCTACGTGAACAAGCACATTGCCTATGGCCCATCGTGGACGCGCTACACCTTTGCCGAGTGGAAGGCGTTCAGCGGCCTGGAGGCCCATTCCAAGACCAACTGGTTTACCCAGGCCGCCGGCGAGCCGCCACGCTCGCGCATCTGGTACAACGCGACCAAGAGTCCCGTGACGGTTGACCTGGGCACGCGCAAGTATCTGGACCTGGATCAGAACACGGTGCAGGGCAGCATCACCTTGCAGCCGTTCACCTCCATCGTGCTGGTGGACAACGGCGCGGCCGAACTGACCCTTCAGCGCATGACGCCGGTGATGTGGGGGGTGGACGAGGCGGCGGATTTCACCCTGACCGTGTACGGGAGCGGCTTTACCCCCAACAGCGTGGTGCGTTGGGGTGGGGCGGCGCGGCCCACCGGGTTGGTTGCCGGTTATCTGCTCACCGCCACCATCTACGCCGGCGACGTGGACGAGGTGGCGGACATCCCGGTCACCGTCTACGACCCGACGACGACGCCGACCGAGACCGCGCCACTGACCTTCCGCGTAGTGGCGTCCGTTTCGCGCCTGTATCTGCCTTTGACACTCCGCGCTGCCAATAGCCCATAGGACATTTCAGGAGGTTACCGATGAACTCGCGAAAAGTTGCTATCGGAATTCTGATTCTGGTTCCTCTGGCCGTTTTGAGCGGCCTGTGGCTGGCTGGGGCAACCACCGCAACAACCGCAGAGGCCCAGGCTTCTGCTCTGGTCCCCAAAATTACGGTGCGCCCGGCCTCTACCGTGCGCGTGGGTCAGGAGGTCCTGTTTGACGCGCTCGGCACGACCTATACCGATACCCAGATGCTCCTCAAGGGACGCTACGAGTGGGATTTCGGCGACGATTATGTCGCCAAGTTCGGCGACCCTTACTACTACTCCGGCGATAGCGGGGTCGCCATCTCGCATTTCTACATGCGCCCCGGCGTCTACACCGTCACGCTCACCGTCTCGGTCTGGAGTCAGTTCGACGGCGGAGATTACCCCATCGGCAACCCGACGGCCGTGGCGAGCACCACGACCCGCATCACCGTTACCGGCCAATCGCCCAAACTCCCGCCCTGGCCCGATACCAGCACACGCCTGGATATGCGCCTGGACGGCAACCTGGCCGATAGTTCGTCCAGCGGGCTGGTGGGCCAGTGGCAGGGCGGCGCGGGCGGCTTTGTCCCGGGAATTGCTAACCAGGCTGCCGACCTGACGAGCGGGGCCTACATCAGCGTCACCGACCCCGGCGTCTTTTCCGGCCTTAGCCAGATCGCCGTCTCCTTCTGGGCGAAAAAGGCGCTGACCAGCACGTATGGGACGCTGCTGGACAAGCCGGGACAGTTCAACGTGAGCATCGGCAGCCAGCGTGTATTGGACGTTCGGCTCACCACCTCACAAGGCACGGCCCGTGCGACTTCGTACCTGGCCTACGATGTGGACAACACGCACTGGCATCATTATGCGTTCACCTACGACGGCACGACGCTGCGCGCCTTCATAGACGGCAAGGAACTGGCTACCAAGCCCTACAGCGGGACGGTCGCCAACTCCACGAGCAGCCTGCTCATCGGGCGCTCGGCCTCCAACCCGCAGGTGTTCAACGGCTATGTGGACGAAGTCCGCATCTATAGCCGGACCCTGTCGCTGGATGACCTTTTTACCGGTTTTGACCTGTGGCACGCGCCGTTTCACGCCCGCATCGCCCAGTACATCCACGCCAAGATTCCCTCGGCGGCCTACAGCAACCCGTCCAACCGGCTGCGGGTCAGCGTCACCGGCAACAACGGTTACACCGCCACGGTCTTTGAAAAGACCAACCTCACGGCTGAGGAGGTCTTTCTCTTCCGCAACGCCAGTTTGCCGGCTGGCAGTTACACGCTCACGGCCCAGTTGCTCGGCTCTGGCGGCAGCGTCCTTGACCAGGTTACCGAGTATTTTGACAAGCCCTACAACGGCGCGCCGCGCGTGGGCATTGACGAAAACAACGCCTTCCGGGTGAACGGCCAGCCCTTCTTCCCGGTGACGCCGTGGTTGCTGGATAAAGACGATATGGCCTCTTGGAAACAAAACGGCTACATCAACGCCCTGTATGCCGAAGGGTATTATGATCCACCCCACACTATCGCTACCTGGACCGATTACCTGACCCACGCCGCCGGTAACGGCCTGTACACAATCGGCCCGGCGCGCTGGTTTGATCTCGGCCTGCCATCCCACTGGAGCCCTCGCGGCGCAGGCACTTTGCGCGCAACGCCAACATCAACGTGCTGACGGACTATGTCACCGCTGTCTCTTATACACATCT
>JAOAAG010000395.1 GCA_026418995.1 Anaerolineae bacterium | reverse complement strand
AGATGTGTATAAGAGACAGGTGCTGATGGTGGCCTGGATGAACGCCGAGGCCCTCAGGCGCACGCAGGAAACCGGACAGGCCCACTTCTGGAGCCGCAGCCGCGGGGAGCTCTGGCACAAAGGCGCCACCTCGGGCAACTTTATGCTCGTGCGCGAGATCTGGGTTGACTGCGACGCCGACACTCTGTTGCTTAAAGTGACTCCGACCGGCCCGGCCTGTCACACAGGCGCTCAGAGTTGCTTTTACCGGAAACTCACCGATGACAAGCCCTCAAGCTGACATCCTGGACGAACTATTTGCTGTCATCCTTGAGCGCCGGGCGCACCCCCGCCCTGGCTCCTACACGGCCTACCTGCTGGAGCAGGGAGAAGATGAGATACTCAAAAAGGTTGGTGAGGAAGCGGTGGAGGTGCTCCTGGCCGCTAAGGGCCAGGGGGATGCTCGCCTTGTCTCCGAGATCGCCGACCTGCTTTACCACACACTGGTGTTGCTGGCCTCGCGCGGGCTGAGCCTGGACGACGTGCGCAGGGAGCTGGAGAACAGGCGCCGGTAGTTTTAAAGTGACGGTCACCTTAAAGGTGACCGTCACTTTGAGACAAGGGAGGTTTCGTATGGAACCCCATGCCTCCATCCTCGTAGTGGACGATGAGCCGCACCTGCTGGAAAGTGTGCGGCAAGTGCTGGATGCGGCAGGCTACCGGGTATTGACCGCCTGCGACGGCGTCGAAGCCCTGGAGATACTCGCCACACAGCCGGTGGACCTGATCCTGGCCGATGTGGCTATGCCGCGCATGAACGGTTACCAACTGTACGAGCGCGTGCGTCAGAACCCTGAATGGCTGACGATCCCCTTTGTCTTTCTGAGCGCTCGCTCTATGAATAGCGACATCCGCTATGGCAAGGAGCTGGGGGCCGACGATTACCTGACCAAGCCCTTTGAGCCGCCCGATTTACTGGCCACCGTGCGCGGCAAGCTGCGACGGGCGCGAGAGTTGGTCCGTCAACTTGGCCCGCTGCCGGCCAAGGAGGGCGGTATACTTACTGTGGGCAGGCTGCGCATTGACCCCCAGCGGTTCAGTGCCTGGCTTGGCGATGTACCCCTTGCGCTATCCGCGCGGGAATTTGCGCTGCTGGAATACCTGGCCCGGCATGCCGATCTGGTGCATTCTCCCCAGGAGCTTGTTCGCGTCACCCACGACCTGGACACCGATCCGGTGGAGGCGGGGGCCCTCCTGCGCCCGCTGATCCGCTCCCTGCGCCGCAAGCTGGGCTATCCGCCAGGCGACATGGGGTGTATTGAAAACGTGCGCGGCGTGGGATACAGGCTGATCCCGCCATAAGGCGCCGGCCTCCCACTACCTCAATCCCTCAAACACATTCCCGCACGCAACCCATCCACAAGTCCCCCACTCCCTCCATAGATTCGCACAGCATAATCTGCTACTATAGAGCTGGCAGTCACGTCCGCTCACATACGGCAATGGAATGCCGATCGCGCCAGGGAGGTGAGGACGGATGGGCGGGCGCAAGTGGGGTTTGTTTGGTGTAACGGTGTTGATGGGCGTGAGCCTGCTGAGGGTCCCCTCCATCGCCTACGCCGGCAGCCAGTCAGCAACCGGGGCTCTCCCGCCGGACCTGCCAGGTCTCCACAACGACGCTTTCGTCGCACCAGATGGGCCCGGCATCCTGGGAATGATGTACCCGGCCGGTGCCCCGGCTACCCCCGGCTATTACCAGACCAGTGAGTACATGCTTGGCTCGGTGGCCGTAGGCATTGTGCTGGTGGAAAGCGACGGCAGCGCAGACCCATCCACCGAGGACTGGAGTCCCGAAGAAAAGGCGCTCGTTTTCAGCGAGATCAAGGCTGCCCTGGAATGGTGGGCGGCGCTTGAGCCGAGAGCACACCTCACCTTCGTGTACGACGATCACTTCACGGAGCCGCTGCCCACAAGGGTAGAACCGATCTCCCGCCCCCACACCGATCAGCGGTACTGGATCGCCGATGCGAAGGCGGCCCTGGGTTATCAGGCGGCATCCTATTTCACCAGCGTGCGCACCTACAACAACGATCTGCGCAGACTTTATCACACCGACTGGGCCTTTACCATCTTTGTAGTAGACAGCTCTGCCGACCCGGATGACCGCTTCAGCGACGGCTATTTCGCCTATGCCTACCTGGGCGGGCCGTTTATGGTGCTGACCTATGGCAACGGCAACTACGGCCCGCAAAATATGAAAGCTGTGGCAGCGCATGAGATCGGGCATATCTTCTACGCGCTTGACCAGTATCGCGAGGCGAGGATACCCTGTACTCGCCGCTCCGGCTATCTGGATGCGGAGAACCAGAACAGCGAGCACGGCAGTTGCGTCTCGAACAGGGGTAGCATCATGCGTCTCCCGATGTACTACGTCTCGAACGCGCTGGACCCTTACGCGGCCGCTCAGGTCGGCTGGCGCGATAGCGACGGAGATAACATCCTCGACCCGCTGGATACGGAGCTGGCGCTCTCGATCACCGCTAGCTGGGTGAACGGCGAAACTGTGGTGGTGAGCGGCACAGTCAGCATCATCCCCTATCCCTCCCCCTCGCGTCAGAGCATCACAATTAACAAGCTCGTGGCCGTGCAGTACCGCTTTGACGCAGGGGAATGGCAACCGGCTGTAGCCGATGACGGAGCGTTTGACAGCGCCGCAGAGGCGTTTCACTTCACCGCGCGTCTCCCGCCCGGTGTGCATAACCTTGAGGTGAGGGCAGTTGACTCCGCCGGCAATACGTCAAGCCCCCATCACAGCGAGCGCCTCATTATACCCGGCCCCGATGGCGAGCCACTGAACACCGAGCTTGATGACCCGGAAACCCCTTCCGTATCCGGCTCAGTTGATATGGGTGGAGTGGCCTATCATCTGGAGAATCAGGCTATTACACAGGTACAGTACCGTGTTGATGGAGGCGCCTGGGAGCGTGCCGAAGCGGCGGATGGAGCCTTTGACAGCGACTACGAGCCATTTGTGTTACCGCTTGCGCTTGAGCCTGGCGTCCACCTCATCGAGGCACGGGCGGTTGACGCTGCCGGCAATACGGAAACGACCTGGGCCTCCGGGCAGGTGATCGTTGCCGGACGCCATATCCTGTACCTCCCGCTCGTGGTCCATCGGTAGACATCATCGCAATACAGTCACCAGGGGCACAGATTCCCCCCGTATGTCACTTCAGCAACAGGATACATGTTTCCTCTGGACTGCGCCAGCGGTCGCGCGGAAAGCGTGCCCGCTTTGTCCTGTTGTCCGTAACGCCGCAACCCCCGATTGCCGGAAACGCTCAACTCTGGTATCATGAGTATCAGTTACAATGATCGAGCTGACTGACCTGACCAAGAAATTCGACGACTTCACCGCCGTAAGCCGGGTCACGCTTTCCGTAGCTGCTGGCGAGATACTGGCTCTGCTGGGGCCAAACGGGGCCGGCAAGACCACGACGGTACGCATGGTCGGGGCCATCCTCCGCCCCACCGAAGGGCGTGCTATCGTGGCTGGTTATGACGTCGCCACGCATCCGCGTGAAGTGCGTCGCCGCGTCGGATTTCTAACCGAACACCCCGGCCTGTATCTGCGTATGCGAGGGCGGGAATACCTGGAATTTTTCGGCGGCCTGATGGGATTGGAGCCCCAGGAGACAGAGCGGCGTGCTGCCGCGCTGCTCGATAAGCTCGATATGCGCGAGGCCTGGGACCGCCGCATGGGCACCTACTCCAAAGGCATGCGCCAGAAAATGGCGCTGGTACGTGCCCTGTTGCACGATCCTCCGGTGCTGCTGCTGGATGAACCTACCTCTGCGATGGACCCGCACAGCGCCCGGCTGGTACGCGAAGCGATCTTCAGGCTGCGTGATAACCGGCGCGCCATCATCCTGTGCACCCACAACCTGAGCGAGGCTGAGATGCTGGCCGATCGTATCGCCATTATCCGCCGTGGACGCATCGTCACCTGCGGCACCCCGGCTGAGCTGAAGCGTCGCCTGCTCGGCCCTCCGGTGATGGAGCTACGCCTGGCCTGTTCGGTTGACGGGGTCCTCGGCCTCGTCTCCAATATGGTCAAGGTGGATGAGTACGGGGACCAATGGCTGCGCTACACCACTACCGACCCTCAGAACACCAACCCACCCCTCCTGCAGATACTGGCCTCGCACCGGATTCCGGTGCTCACGCTAAGCGAGGTACCCCGCAGCCTCGAGGAGGTGTACCTGCGCGTGATCGAGGAGGCGTAGCTATGGCTGCCATATTGCCGCGGGAAAAGTGGGCTGAGATACACACAGTGCACATTCTCGTCCGACGCGAAATCCGCGATACCTTGCGTGACTGGCGCATTGTCACACCCATTGTTATCCTGACCCTCTTTTTCCCGGCCCTGATGAGCTTTATCGCCAACCTGGCACTGGACTGGGTCGCCCGCTACGGCGCCCCCATCATAGGCGAACGCATCATCCCCTTCCTGCTGATGGTGGTCGGCTTCTTTCCCATCTCGTTCTCACTGGTGATCGCTCTGGAGACGTTTGTAGGCGAAAAGGAGCGAAACAGCCTGGAGCCACTGCTGGCCACGCCGCTGACAGATACCCAATTGTACCTGGGCAAGATGCTGGCGGCTATGGCGCCTCCTCTGCTGGCAGCTTATCTGGGCTTCGGGGTCTACCTGGGCGGGTTGTATTTCTTCGAGGGCTGGACGCCTGAGTTGGAATTGCTGGTGCTGATGGTGCTGCTGACCACGGCGGAAGGGCTGGTGATGGTCTCCGCCTCGGTCGTGCTTTCCAGCCAGGCGACAAGCGTGCGGGCGGCCAATCTGCTGGCCAGTTTCGTTATCGTCCCTATGGCGCTCCTGCTCCAGGGCGAGGCCCTCATCATGTTCTACGCCAACTACGGTGCACTGTGGTGGATCCTGCTGTTCCTGGTAGTCGTGGACATCGTTCTGGTGCGCATGGGCGTCCACTTGTTCAACCGCGAGGAGCTGCTGGGGCGCGAGATTGACGAGCTCAACCTGGGTGCCATCTGGCGCACCTTTAAGGCCCACTTCGTGTGGAAACGCTGGTTTTTTGGCAGGGACGTCGCCCAGGGCCCTGCCTGGCTCAAGTTCCTGGGCACGCTGTGCGGGCTGTACCTGCGCGAGCTGCCGACCATCCTGCGCCGCTCGTGGCTGGCTTTCGTGCTGGTGGGGTTGAGCATCGCGGGAGCTGTGCTTGTCGGCTACGACATGGCCTCCCGCTACCCGTTGCCAACAGAGGCATTGCGGTTGGAGGAGGTCTCACCGGCGATGTTCACCGCGCTCCCCAAATTGGGATGGCTGCCTCGCTTTACCCCCTGGGGCATTTTCTCCAACAACGTGCGCGCGCTGGTGCTGGCCTGGCTCCTGGCGATCTTCTCCTTCGGCACCCTGGCCGTAGCGCTGCTGATGGCCCCTCTGGCGGTCGTGTTCTTCTTCGCGGCCCAGGCGGCACGATTGGGATATGATCCGGCACTCTTTTTGACCGCCTTCGTGCTCCCTCACGGCCTGTTCGAGCTACCGGCTGCCATTATCGCCACCGCGCTGGCGGTACGCCTGGGGGCAGCCTTTATGTCCCCACCACGCGGTATGACGGTGGGAGAGAACTGGCTGCGCGCGCTGGCCGAGTTCCTCAAGGCATTCCTGGCTCTGACATTACCCCTGCTAGCACTGGCCGCCGTCGTCGAGGTCTACGTCACGCCGCTGATAGTGGTAAAGGCTTTCGGCCACTGGTGAATACGCTCCGACACTGGAAATGGCTGCTCGTCCTGGTGCTGATCGGCCTCGGTGCCGGGCCACCGGTCTCGACGCACCCCCCGCCTGTCGCACCGGTCTCGTTCCGCGTCACCTCCATTTCCATACCCACCTACCCTTACTCAAACTACCTTATCCCGGTCTACAGCCCCACGTACAACATGACCTACCGGCGGCTTGACTGGGGCGCGTATCGAAATTCCAATCCCAGGCCTGCTCCCCGCACCTATCAACTGCTGGTATTAGAAAACCCCTACCTGAAAGTCACGCTCCTGCCGGAAGTGGGCGGACGCGTCTACCAGATGATTTATAAGCCAACGGGAAACAATGAGCTGTATCAGAATCCGGTGCTCAAGCCCACCGGGTGGGGGCCGTCAGAGCAGGGTTGGTGGCTGGCAGCCGGCGGGATCGAATGGTGCCTGCCGGTTGACGAGCATGGCTACGAATGGGGAGAGGCCTGGTCATGGAGCGCGATCACCTCAACGGCCGGTGTGACCGTCACCCTGCGCGATTCCACCGCGCCTGACCGCCTCCGCGCAGCGATTACCGTCTCCCTGCCCGCCGACCGGGCCTGTCTTGCCGTCTCGCCACGCCTGGAGAACCCCACCGGCCACGCTATTGACTACAAATACTGGAGCAATGCCATGCTCGCCCCCGGCCCCTCCAACTCTGTCGGGCCGGAGTTGCGCTTTGTCTTCAACGCCAGCGAAATGGCTGTCCACTCCACTGGTGACACTCGCCTGCCCGGCCATTTTCCTCCCACTATGCCCACCGGCCCCGACTATCGCTTTTCCTGGCCCGTTTACAACGGCACCGATTTCTCGCGGCTGGGTAACTGGCGTCAATGGCTGGGCTTTTTCGAGTACCCCCAGGCCACAGGCGGCTTCAACGCAGTCTATGATGACGCCGTGGAGGAGGGAGTGGTACGGCTTTTTCCCACCACGGTAGCCCGGGGTAGCAAGGGCTTTGGTTTCGGGTGGGCCAGTCCGATTGACTGGCGCAACTGGACAGATGATGGCTCCACCTACGTCGAGCTGCACGGGGGCGTCGCTCCAACGTTCTGGGATACGGCCCGCATTGGCGCCGGCCAGGCAACGGCATGGACCGAATACTGGTGTCCGCTAAGCGGCATCGCTCCGCCCCAGGCCGCGACGCTCGAGGCCGCCCTGAGCGTGCGTGAGGAAGACAGCGGGGGCGTACCCTACTTTGCTATCGGTGTCCATTCCACCGTGCCGCGCACTGCTGTCAGCACTGAGTTGTATGTGTGGGAGCCCGCGACCTGCCTGGAACTGGCCCATCTGAAGCTACCTGCCGTCGGGCCCGGTGCGCCTTTTACCGCCGCTGTCGCTGCCCAGGGGCGCAGAGTGGGCACTACAGCCTTCGTTTACCTGGACAGCGCGGGGAAATTACTGGCGGCACTCAACCCCCACGATTGTTTGCCGCCCGTCTCCTCAATTGCGCCACTACCGTCGTGGGTGGGTACGGAGAGCTTCACCGTCACCTGGGGCGGCAGGGATACCTGGTCCGGCATCGCCGCTTATGACGTCCAGGTACGCGACGGCTACGAGGGAAACTGGAGCGATTGGCTGACGGACACGGCTGCCATATCGGCTACCTTCGTCGGTGCACATGGACACACGTACTTTTTCCGCGTCCGCGCCCGCGACGCCTTCGGCAACCAGGGGCCCTACACCGACGAGGAGTGGGGACAAGCCTTCACCACGGTGCTGACTGCCCCGGCGGCAGTGCTGGAGACTTCGCGCAAACTCGCCTATCCCCGCCTGGTATCCCCGGGCCAGCCCATCGCATACACCGTTCTGGTCAGCAATACCGGTAACATAACGGCCCATGTGACCCTGACCGATACATGCTTCCCCGGCCTGCTTCCTGTCAGCGGAACGGCACACCTGCCCCTCACGGCCACGCTGGTGACCTCCGCGTCCATAGTCATCCGCTGGAGCGGCCAGGTAGCCCCAGGGGAGGCAGTGCGCGTGAGCTACATACTATCCCCAGCTCAGGCTCTGCTCCCTGGCACAATGTTGACCAACACAGTGGAGATATCTGGCGGCATACGCGGTCCGGTTACGCGCCGGGCAGTGGTCCGGGTAGCCCACCTTGTCTGGCTGCCTGTGGTACTCCGGGAGATGTAACCACGCAGGAGGAGGCAGGCAATGTCGGCCAGGCGGCACGCCAGGCGCACGCGTGGAACGCGGCACGCCACTATCGGCGTGGCTATCTAGCACGGGACAGCCGGTCTGGCTCGGGAGCGCTCCTGCGCGCCCCAACGGATGCGCCTTCCACCCGTACAGGATGGGGGCCTTGCACATACGTACCGTTTCCTGGTGTCCCTGAGCTTGCAGTACTACTCACCTGAGACTACCCCATCATCGGCACGTTTTGACAATGGGCCTGCAGCGGATATAATTGCTCCGCGAGGCTGTGTGCGGTATGGATGAAACGGCTTTGATCGCCGCTGCCCAGCGCGGCAGTGTGGACGCCTTTAACGAGCTGGTGCTGAAGTATCAGCAGCAGGTCTACAACCTCGCCTATCGCATCATCGGCGATCCCGCCTCGGCCGCGGACGCCACCCAGGAGACCTTTATCGCAGCCTATCGGCACCTCAGCGAGTTCCGGGGTGGCTCCTTCAAATCCTACCTCTTGCGCATCGCCTCTAACTGCTGTTACGACGAACTGCGGCGCCGCAAACGCCGCCCCGCCAATTCCTTTGAGGACCTCTGGGAACTAGAAGAGGAAGCCAACCCCTGGCTGATCAATGGCGACGAAGGCCCGGAGGAGAAGGCTGAGCGGCAGGAGCTGGCCCATCTGATCCAGCGCGGTATCGGAACGCTGCCCTATGACCAGCGCGTGATCCTTGTGCTTTCAGACGTGGAAGGGATGAGCTACCAGGAGATCGCCGAGATTGTGAATATTCCCCTGGGCACTGTGAAGTCGCGTCTGGCGCGAGCGCGGGGCAAGTTGCGCGACTTTCTGCGCGAACAGGAGGAACTTTTGCCGGCCCGCTATCGTCTTGAGTGAAGGTGATGACGGTGGACAAGCTGACTGGAGGGGCAAAAAGGGAACGGGAGCGGCTTGACGAGCTGCTCTCAGCATACCTGGACGGGCAGTTGAGTGAGGAAGCACGTGCGCAGCTAGAGGCCCGTCTGGCAGGTGATGCACAGCTCCAGAGTGAGCTTGAAGCTCTGCGCCGTACCGTCGCGATGGTGCGTGACCTGCCCCGGATTCCTGTGCCGCGCAATTTTCTCCTGCCGCAGACGATAGCCGCCGACAAGCGTCGTGTGGCCGCAGCGCGCTTCCGGGCGGCCGGCTTCGCTCCGTGGCTAAGAGCTGCTGCCGCCCTGGTCGGTTTGTTCCTCGTTATCACGGTCGCTGGCGCGCTGTTGTACCTGGGAGTGCCCAGGATGGCCGCCACCCCTCCTCCCCGAGAAGCCTGGCCTGTACAGGTAACGGCTGTTGTGGAGAGGACGATACTGGCGGAGGAGATCGCAGTGACACCGGAAGCACTCCAGCCGGCCCCTGAGGAAGCCCCGATGTTGCTGGTCGTGCCCCAGACGGAGACTCCATTGCCTGCGCCAAAAATCCCCGAAAGTACCACTCAAGTCCCCACCACAGATACAGGCATGCGCGCGGCCTTCGCAACGCCTGCTACTTTGCCCACACCCACGTCCTTAGCTGCGGCAGCAGCGCCCGGGCCTCAGCCTGTGCCCGACACCGGCGAGCTGGAGCAAGCACCCAGGTATGTGCCTGAACACGAGCGCACGCCAGTGTCCAGGTGGGCGATTCCGCTTCTCTGGATAGCCGCCAGTATAGGGGTGCTGGCACTGGCAACCGTAGCGTTTCTCTACTTCCGTCGCCGCAGATAGCGTGATGGCACGCCATCTGGAACTTAACTACTGTCCCGCCTGCGGCCATCCTCTCGAAGACCGCTTTGCCTTCGGGCGTACCAGGCGCTTCTGCCCGGCCTGCAACCGGATCGTCTTCCGCGACCACAAGGTGGCAGCCGGCGTCATTGTCGAGGACGGGGGAAAAGTGTTGCTCGTCCGCCGCTCGATGCAGCCGCAACAGGGGCTGTGGACGTTTCCGGCTGGCTTTGTGGAGTACGGGGAGGCACCGGCCACAGCAGCCGTGAGGGAATGCCTGGAGGAAACAGGCCTGGAGGCCGAGATTGTGGAGCTGCTCGATGTCATCCCCGGGCTGGAACACGAGCACGGCGCCGACATCGTCATCGTCTACCGGGCGCGCATCATCGGGGGGCATCTCAGAGCAGCCGATGATGCCAGCGAGGTCGCCTTCTTCAGGCCGGACGAGCTCCCCGAGCTGGCCTTCCACGCCACCAGGATAGCGGTGGCCCGGTGGCTGGAGCTGCGCTCCGGAGCGCTAACGCATCCCCCCTGCACCTGCGAGTAGCCCCGTCCACCGGCCCGACCCGGGGCGCCAGGAAGCTTTCCAGGCCGAGGCGGGGGCAGCGGGCGCCACCGCGACCGGAACGCCTGAGCGCGTTTCTGTCTGCTCGAGCCACGCTCCGGCAATGGCAGCAACCACCGGCCCGGGTACCCCCTTGCCCTGAGCACGCCGCTCCATAAAGGGACGGGCAATCTGGGGGAACAGAGCATAGGAGAGCACGTCCTCTTCGCTCCGCGCCAGCTCCCCGATCTCCTGCCAGGCCTTCTCCATACCCGGAGGGAGGAGATCGGCCGGACGACAATCTATCGGCTCCTCGTCGCCGACGATGAGCTGCTTGACCTGCGGGTCAATGGGCGCGGGTGGACGGCCGTAATATCCCAGCACGTACCTGCGCACCTCCTCGGGGACCACCTTGTACCGCTCCCCCAGTAGCACGTTCAAGGTCGCCTGGGTACCGACGATCTGGCTGGACGGCGTGACCAGGGGGGGATAACCCAGTTCGGCCCGCACACGCGGCACCTCCGCCAGCACCTCTTCGTACCTGTCCTCCGCACCCTGTTCACGCAACTGGGAGACGAGATTGGAGAGCATCCCCCCCGGAATCTGGTACTGGAGCACGTTCACATCCACGCCGAACATACCGCTCTCGAAGCGCGCATATTTTTTGCGGATGCGGGCAAAGTAGGCGGCTATCTCAGCGAGCAAGCCCAGGTCCAGGCCTGGATCGCGCTCCGTCCCTCGCAGCATAGCCACGACCGACTCGGTGGGGGAGTGGGAAGTGGATAGGGAAAGGGAAGAGATGGCCGTGTCAATAATATCCACGCCCGCCTCGACTGCCTTGAGGAGAGCAGCGGTGGACATGCCGCTGGTGGCATGCGAATGGAGCAGCACGGGGAGAGCACCCAATTCCCTTTTGAGCCGCAGGACCAGCTCATAAGCGGCATAGGGCGTGATCAACCCGGCCATGTCCTTGATGCAGATCGAGTCCGCACCCACATCCGCCAACTGACGGGCCAGGCCTACGAAATAGTCAATACTGTAGGGCGGGCCGGTAGTGTAGGAGATGGCGGCCTGGACATGTCCTCCTGCTCGTTTGACGTATTCCATCGCCCGCTGCATATTGCGCACATCGTTGAGGGCATCGAAGATGCGGAAGATGTCTATGCCGTTCGCGCGGGCGCGGACGATGAAGCGTTCGAGCACGTCATCGGGGTAGTGTTTGTAGCCAACAATGTTCTGACCACGCAGGAGCATCAGAAACGGAGTGTTGGGCATGCGCTCCCTGAGGCGCCGGACACGCTCCCAGGGGTCCTCGTCCAGGAAACGCATCGCGGCATCGAAGGTGGCGCCGCCCCACATCTCCACCGCCCAGTAACCGACCCGGTCAATTTTATCGGCGATGGGGAGCATGTCATCGGTGCGCATACGGGTGGCGAGCAGGGATTGGTGACCATCGCGCAGCACCAGATCGCAGATTTTGACGGGGTTTTTCATAGACGCACATCCTCACGGGGACGACCGACGTATTGCGCCTGCCCTACTTGTGCCTGCCCTATGCGTGCGCCCGATGGGCAACCGCAAGGGTTGCGCTGGGGCAACCGCAAGGGTTGCGCTGGGGCAACCGCAAGGGTTGCGCTGGGGCAACCGCAAGGGTTGCGCTGGGGCAACCGCAAGGG